>NZ_VTYC01000051.1:0-19313 GCF_013114115.1 Vibrio sp. 070316B
ATAATCATAGATACCCTTTATTTATGAATATAGAAATAATCAATTACTCATTTTTAATCGCTCTAAATCTCTCAATATTTTCTTGTGTATGCATTTTTGATTGGAAACACAGGAAAATACCAAACAACTTAAATAAAATTGCATTGGTAGTTAACCTGGTTGTAGCCTTATCAAACGGTTATTTGGCTTCATCCCTGCCGATCTCTATTGTGTGTTTCGTTGTTGGAGTTTTACTTTGGTACCTCAAGGTAATCGGTGCTGGCGATGTTAAGTTACTGACAGCATTGGTCGTTGGGATTCAACCTGATTTAGTCATTGCAACCTTGATTTCTATAGGTTTTATGGGAGGGGGGTTAGTTTTAATAATGTATATAATCGGTAAGATAAAGCGTTTCAATAGCTACAAAAAAGGTATCCCTTATGGGATACCCATTACTTTAAGTTGTTTTATTTTCAGCACAATTTCAACACTATCAAATTAGTCACATAATATTATGCTTTATTCCTGATTCGGAAATATCACTAATCTGAAAAATTTGCTGTATTTTATCTTTTATCCCTAAAGTTTCTAGTTCTTGTGAAATTTCATCACTGCACCAGACATACATATTAACTTTCTGACGTAACGGGATTGTCTTACACTTTTCATCACATACCGACCACTCAGGAAATATTAAAACCGTCCCATTGGTCTCGAGTTCATTTTTAAGCAACTGGCATGAACTTGTTTTAACCCAACTCGTTACGTGAGACGAATCAATATTATAATTGTTAAGTAATTCTTGAACATATGACTTAGACAAAGAGCTACAGAAAACAACTCTCTGTGGATAGCACTCATAAGGGTCAAGTGAATTTGAATGTGCGATCACATAGTTTACCGTTTTTAATTGATAAGATTTTCCGTTTCCTTGTGAAATTCTATCCATAGTGAATATTAAGTCATAACGCGACAGGTCCAACGAAGAAGACTTAGTAAAACTGTTTATGGACAAGTCGATGTTGTTCAGCATCCGAAATTCATTAATGACTCGATTGACCATATCGAAACAAAACGACTCAGCGATCGCTATGTTAAATTGATCTCGTAGTTCAACTTTTTCTAGGTCTTCAAATAACCTTTCATACATGGACATGGTTTGGTCAGCATAATCCAGTAATACTTTTCCATGTTTAGTCAGTAAAAATCCTTCTTTTCGGTCAAAAATACTTGCCCCTATTGTACTCTCGATCTTTTTAATGTGCTGGGATACAGCAGGCTGTGTCATAAACAAAGACTCAGCAGCAGCTGTAAAACTTTTGTGCTTAGCAACGTGTGAAAATGTTCTTAAATATTTTACGTCGATAGACCTGTTGACGTTTTTCATGGTGCAAACTACCCCGATGTTGCGTTCTTTTATTAATTATTCTTATTAAAAATCAGCGTAAAAGTAACAATAGTGCCATTGAGATACAAAAAAACATTATTTATAAAGTCATAAATAATGTTTATATGCATCTCAATAAATACAGATATCTTTTTGCAACAACAACTGATTCACAAGTCCTTATGTGCTTTTACAAACAACATATTTTATTTGTCATTTGTCCACCAGGCCCCTTACAGAACACCTCCTCCAGACAAATGACAATCAACACAATTATAACCAAAACGTATGCAGTCACCACCTTAAAGCGCGACAAAAGCTTTGAAATTTATGCAAAAAGTCGACATTTATAAGACTTCAGGTCAAAAATCACTCAAGAGAATGATTGTTCAAATTTGTGATCTAGATTGCCATCAAATGAAACTAAACACCTATTAATATTACTTAATTCCAGAAAATGCGACAAAATACGCTGTTTTTACTCTGAAATGAGGTTAAGTCAGGCGCAAAAAAAAGGGCTGATAACTATAGCCCTTTCGTATATGCATAATTATTTTATGGTTTTATTTCAGCGTTTCGTTCGTAATCTAGAGAGTAAACAAAGTATAAAAAGAATAGACAATGAAGAGCTGCCTCCTGACGATTCTCCTTGATTCAATGTCACCTCTGATTCGTTGGAAACATTAGGCAAAACTTCTATATCAAAAGAACCAACCCACTCATCACCACCGGACAATAAAACCTTATATTTAATATTGTCATATAAAGCCAGCCTGCGCTCTGCAGGCGCATTATAAACAATCTGAGCATCGATTATATTAGCTACCCCATTACGCGGGGCTTCAAGAATATTTAATGCTTTCACCTCACCATTAATATTTGGAAACAATTGGACTTCATCACCATATTTGACTTGTAGAGATTTCGTTTCCAACAACAATGCCTTCTTTCTTCGCACATCAATTGTGACCGACTGTTCGGCATATCCACCTACGGGGTCCGCAACCTTAACACTCAATCGATACTTTTCACCTTCCAACGCTCCGTCTGGTACATGTATAGTCAATGTTTTCGATTGTGTACCACTCAATACTAATCTAGCACCTTCTGTCTGAGTCCAAGTGACCTGATGTTCAGCTGAATCAACATCCGTAATCGTCGTTACTTCGAATACCACTTTCTCACCAGCTACAGCACCAACCTGAATCTTATTGAGCTTAAATTGGGGAACATCATTAACCGGCGTAATTTCAACCTCAACAGTCGCGTAGTCACTTTGGTATCCACCACCATCAACAAGACGATAAGTAAAACTATCTCGTCCAAACTGGTTGTTCGAGGGGAAATATGTAATACCTCTGATAACACCTTTAGCTGGCTTACGACCTATCTCAATTGAATACGGGTGAGATCTAGGCAAGTTGAGGTCATTGGCCAATAAGTTGAGCATAAACGGACTGTCTTCTTCCGTAACGACAGAGTCATCTACCACAATAGGCTTGGATTGGCTTGGTTGTTCAAAAAGTACCGCAAAAGGGAAGTTTTGGCCGAAGCCACGGCTCAAACCTCGAGTTTTATACTCAGATATTGCGCCTAAGAATTGCGTTTTCCTCTGTCCGTCACCCAAGTAAGCATCTAAAAACTGTGTTGAATATTCAGGTGTCCCGTTTTCAATTTCTAACACCAGTAACTTGGATCCAAGTCCAAGCTTTACAGGCTCATCAAAAATAATCTGCCCACCACCTTGCTGCGCAACACCTCGATGTAATAGACGGCCAGCAGCTTCATTAATCACGGCATTACCAAACCTTGATTGAAACGGGTATTCAACCAGGCGATAAAACATCGGCATAGCAACACTCGTCGCCTTAGCGTAGAAGTGCAGCCCTACGATATCCTCACGCCCCTCAACAACGTCAATGGCGAACCCAAGTACGTTTGTATTTGTACTATAACGTGGATAAGTTCGGCCAAATGACGTGACCCAAGACGACTTAGTGGTCGCATTGGGAATAGCTAACGAAAATGTTGCCTTATCAGCATCACTACTAATATTTGAGATAGTTACATCGGTACTTCTTCCCGCAGTAATGTCAGTCAAAGATGGTTCAGAATCATCAGAGAGATTCGTCACTGTCTCTCTGCCGGGGAAAATATCGCCCGAGTCGCCGGATGAAAACCCACTCTCGAGTTGCCCATCGCCATCAGCCTGAAATATCTGAACCTGCATCGGCCCATCACTATTGAACTGGTTATCTATATTTACCGCCGTAATGAGCAAGCCTTCGCCACGAAGTGCTTGGTCATAATCGGTTTTGCGTCGGTTCTCTATATAAGCTCGAGGCCCAAACTGCTTTAAGTATGGGTCAAGGTGAATCACACTTTCTCCCTTAATAGTGTCAATTTGGACCTGGCCATTCTCCGAAAGAACGGTTGGCTTAAGAAAACCTGACGCCTCTTTACTCCATGCCAGCATGTTTACTGGAGTCTGACCTGCGTACT
Organism: Vibrio sp. 070316B; assembly: GCF_013114115.1. Classification (NCBI taxonomy): domain Bacteria; kingdom Pseudomonadati; phylum Pseudomonadota; class Gammaproteobacteria; order Vibrionales; family Vibrionaceae; genus Vibrio; species Vibrio sp. 070316B. The sequence continues at coordinate 3,870 of NZ_VTYC01000051.1, forward strand.
CGTCGCTAGGCTTTCTTGCCCAGCTTCCGCCTCCCATCAACCCCCAATGTCCAATTGAGCCGTCATGTTTATATGAGTAAAGATCCGGCAAACCCAACATTAAATGCCCAAGTTCGTGTGCTATTACTCCCATGGTTGACTGATGGTCGTCTTGATAATCAGCAAACAAGCAATAAGCGCTGATTCGCTTTCCATCAATCTCGACGGTACTGTGAGCGTACTTATGAGGCCAAATCGTTGGAGTCTTTCGTGTACCGCTAGATTTATCATTACCCGAAAAGACGAACATAACGGAGAGTTCTTGAGGCGAGATGCTGCCGTCATTGTTCGAGTCGTATTGAGCAAGATTGAAATCCACGTCTAAGGCTTCATACGCTTTTTCAAACACATTATTGAGTTTAGTTTGGCAATTACGCTCTGATTTGGAGTGGCAGTTTGGGTGTTCAATATCTAGAGTGACATTAATGACACCGTCATTCTTTGTTCCTTCCCCCTCTTTCGCTGGAACAACTTTATAGTTACCGTAGCTATTTTTTAGAAAGTAATCTTGGACGCTTTGTTGATTGGCTCCAAATATCGTCGACTGAAAGTCATGGTCCACTTTTTCGTTTGAAAAGCTAACCTGTACCACTAATAATGGCTGCTCTATGGTTTTATTATTTAAAGCTCGGCTTTCATGCGAACTTTGGTTCCTTATATAATTAAACCTCTTGTTGTTAGCCGCGGGTGATTGAATTAGCTCATTGAAGTATGTTGGCTCTATTTTTATATGCTTAACATTAGATTCAGAAGGTACATCTGTCTCACTCGAAGCTAGAACTCCAGTGGAAACTATTCTGCCTTGCTCTTCTTCATTCTTTTCATATCTAGCAAAATACCATTGACTGTCAGAGTCTTGGATATAGAGGCTACCTGTTTGGTCTTGATACCAAAACATATGCTGAGAGCCCATTAACCGCAGTTCTTTAGAACTGCCGTCAACAAAAGTTATCGTATGCCAAATTGGTGCAGGTAAAGTACTTGCTTGTACTGTGCTAACAGCTAATAACGCTGTTATGAAGGTACAAATTAGTTTTGTCCTCATTAGGATAATCCCATTAATAATTCTTTCTCAATAAGAGATAATTGATGCGTTAAATGCAACGCGACTTTATCAATGGGGATTTACGTAAACCAATTAAGTTTCTAACTAAACCTATAAATAATAATTATACCTAATCTTATATAAATTTAATTTATAGCAATATAAATAATATAGTTAAATGGGTAGGATAAATAACCCACCCATTTTTAATCAGAATAAAAGCGCATTAAAAAGGAAGAACAACAATAAATAATTTATTTATCAATTAATGTCATCTGCTCATCTAAGTTCAGTACGGTTAGTGCATTACTTACGCTGGTTGCTATTACATCAACCACGCCAGTTCTTAGAGCACCTAACAACGCGAGCGGCTTACTGTTCTCGGCAGCTATCGCAATCACCTCAGCGATTGGGCGAAACTCTTCTAACCCTAAGCCGATGACTCGGTCACTCATAACGGTGTTTGCCGCTTTACCGTGAACGTCAAAAAAGTCATAGCCAGCAAAGTCACCAACAACGCCCTGTAATAAACGAGATTGAACCACTTCGCCTGCGGTAAACCAACCTAGGTCAACCATGTAACTATTTTCGCTCATGTCTCCGATACCCACTAAAGCAACATCTGCCTTTCGAGCGAGATCGAGTGTTTGCTTTACTGTGCTGTTTTCCATAAAGGCGGTTTTTTGCGCTTTATTCTCTGCATAAGCAGGCGCATACAAAGTTTCAGACGAACCACCGTACTTTTTCGCTAGCTGTCGACAGATGTGGTCAGCATTGAACATACCGCCTCTAGGGTGAATGCCGCCTATGCCACACACGAACTTACAATCACGAGGGGTAATGACACCAGTATGGTGAGCAACAGAAGACACGTTACGACCTTGGCCTACTGTTACCACCATGCCGTTTTTTAGTGTACTGGTTAGGTAGTTAGACACTAAGCCTGCGACCTGAAGTCGTTGTTGCTCTTCATTCGGCTGATCCAGAGCGACAAGTGCACGCTTAACACCAAAACGTTCAATTAAGCGTTGCTCGATTTTAGCGCTGAACACTGGGTGGTACTTAACGGTTATCTCAACAATACCTTCATCACGGGCTTGCTTGAGCATACGACCAACCTTTGCACGAGAGATAGAAAACTTTTTCGAGATCTCTTCTTGGGTGGCACCGTCCTGATAATAAGCAACCGCGACTTCAGTCAGGAGATCAGTGTTTTCTTCGGAAACATCTTGGATATTCTTACTCATATACCACTCAACCTATATTTAACAATTATTTTACCTGCTTGAAGAACAAATGTTCGATGGCTAAGCAAGTGATACACAAGTTTACACCTTGAACATATGTAACAACAAGGAACATTTGCTCAACGTGATAGCCATGGTTTTATTGTTGATTAATTCGCCTCACTCCGCGTATTAAACGTTTGCTTGCATAGCCCATGATTACTAGAGCGAAATATATTTGACTGAAGTCACCATACCGCACTATTTATCGTTGACTTTGGTGCTAGATCGGATAAATATGGCTACATCATTTACTCATCGAGCGATCAAATGTTCTGTGCAAATGTTCGTTCGAAGAAAAATTTAAATTAATGTAAGTTTGGCTCACTGGAAACTCCACTGAGAACTTCATTAGTTAGCTTGCAAATGCCCACATCTCTCTTCTCACGAGATGTAATGCGATAGATAGGATGATCAAAATGAGCAACAAATTAGAGCAACTTCGTAAACTAACGACAGTAGTAGCAGACACTGGTGAAATTGATGCAATCAAAAAGTACCAGCCAGAAGACGCAACAACTAACCCTTCTCTGATTCTTAAAGCGGCTCAAATCGAAGAGTATGCGCCACTTATCGATGCTTCAATCGAATACGCTAAAGCGCAAAGCGCTGATAAAGCTCAACAAGTTCAAGACACTTGTGACATGCTTGCAGTAAACATCGGTAAAGAAATCCTAAAAACAATCCCTGGCCGTATCTCTACTGAAGTAGATGCTCGTCTTTCTTACGATACAGAAGGCAGCGTTGCTAAAGCACGTCAGCTTGTAAAAATGTACAACGACGCTGGCATCACTAACGATCGCATCCTAATCAAACTAGCTTCAACTTGGGAAGGTATCCGCGCTGCTGAAATCCTAGAGAAAGAAGGCATCAACTGTAACCTAACGCTTCTATTCTCTTTCGCACAAGCTCGTGCATGTGCTGAAGCTGGCGTATTCCTTATCTCTCCATTCGTTGGTCGTATCATGGACTGGTACAAAGCGAAAGAAGGTCGCGACTTCGAAGCATCTGAAGATCCAGGCGTAATCTCAGTAACTGATATCTACAACTACTACAAAGAGCACGGCTACAACACGGTTGTTATGGGCGCAAGCTTCCGTAACATCGGCGAGATCCTAGAACTTGCTGGTTGTGACCGTCTAACCATCGCTCCTGCTCTTCTAGCTGAACTAGAAGCTGCTGAAGGTGAAGTTGTAGAGAAGCTAGTTGACTCTAAAGGCTCTAAAGAGCGCCCAGCTCCAATGACTCACGCTGAGTTCTTATGGGAGCACAACCTAGACGCAATGGCCGTTGAGAAAGTTGCAGAAGGTATCCGCAACTTCGCAGTTGACCAGGGCAAACTAGAAGACATGATCGCAGCTAAGCTGTAATCACACAGAATTAAAAAAGGGGAACGTTTGCGTTCCCCTTTCAATTTCCAATCCAATATTTAAACACTGGTAGTTATTATGGACCGTAAACATTTAGCTAATGCTATTCGTGCTCTAAGCATGGACGGCGTACAACAAGCAAACTCTGGCCACCCAGGCGCACCTATGGGTATGGCTGACATCGCTGAAGTTCTTTGGCGTGATCACCTAAACCACAACCCGTCAAACCCAGAGTGGGCTGACCGCGACCGTTTCGTTCTTTCAAACGGCCACGGCTCTATGCTGATTTACTCTCTGCTTCACCTAGCAGGCTACGAGCTATCAATCGAAGACCTTAAGAACTTCCGTCAACTGCACTCTAAGACTCCAGGTCACCCAGAGTACGGTTACGCACCGGGTATCGAAACGACAACGGGTCCACTAGGCCAAGGTATCACTAATGCTGTTGGTATGGCGCTTGCTGAGAAAACTCTAGCTGCACAATTCAACAAAGAAGGCCACGACATCGTTGACCACTTCACTTATGCATTCATGGGTGACGGCTGTCTGATGGAAGGTATCTCTCACGAAGCATGTTCTCTAGCAGGTACGCTAGGTCTTGGTAAGCTTATCGCTTTCTGGGATGACAACGGCATCTCTATCGATGGTGAAGTGGAAGGTTGGTTCTCTGATGATACGCCTAAGCGTTTTGAAGCTTACGGCTGGCACGTAATTCCAGCAGTAGATGGCCACAACGCTGAAGCAATCAACGCAGCAATTGAAGCTGCTAAAGCGGACCCACGCCCTACTCTAATTTGTACTAAGACTATCATCGGTTTTGGTTCTCCAAACAAATCTGGTTCACACGACTGTCACGGTGCACCACTAGGCGCTGAAGAAATTGCAGCTACACGTAAAGAACTTGGTTGGGAGCACGGTCCTTTTGAAATTCCGTCGGAAGTTTACGCAGAATGGGATGCGAAAGAAGCAGGCGCAGCTAAGGAAGCAGCGTGGAACGAGAAACTTGCAGCTTATGAAGCAGCACACCCTGAGCTGGCAGCTGAATTCAAACGCCGCGTAAACGGTGAGCTTCCTGCACAGTGGGAAGAGAAAGCAAACCAAATCATTGCTGACCTTCAAGCTAACCCAGCAAACATCGCATCACGTAAAGCGTCTCAAAACGCACTAGAAGCGTTCGGCGCTATGCTACCTGAATTCCTAGGCGGCTCTGCTGACCTTGCACCTTCTAACCTAACTATGTGGTCTGGTTCTAAGTCTGTTTCTGCAGAAGATCCAGCGGGTAACTACATCCACTACGGTGTACGTGAATTCGGTATGACTGCGATCATGAACGGTATCGCTCTGCACGGTGGCTTCGTGCCATACGGCGCAACGTTCCTAATGTTCATGGAATACGCTCGTAACGCAATGCGTATGGCTGCTCTGATGAAAGTTCAGAACATCCAGGTTTACACGCACGACTCTATTGGTCTTGGCGAAGATGGTCCAACTCACCAACCAGTTGAGCAAATCGCTTCTCTACGTCTAACTCCAAACATGAGCACATGGCGTCCATGTGACCAAGTTGAGTCTGCAGTCGCTTGGAAACTGGCTATCGAACGTAAAGACGGCCCAACGTCTCTAATCTTCTCTCGTCAAAACCTTGCACAGCAAGAGCGTAGCGAAGAGCAAGTAGCGAACATCGCGAAGGGTGGTTACATCCTGAAAGATTGTGAAGGTAAGCCAGAGCTAATCCTTATCGCGACAGGTTCTGAAGTTGAACTAGCGGTTAACGCTGCGGTTGAACTGACAGCTGAAGGTAAGAAGGTACGTGTAGTATCTATGCCTGCAACTGACGCATTCGACAAGCAAGACGCTGAGTACCGTGAATCTGTACTTCCTTCTGACGTAACAGCGCGTATCGCGGTAGAAGCTGGCATCGCTGACTTCTGGTACAAGTACGTTGGCTTCGGTGGCAAGATCATCGGTATGACAACGTTCGGCGAATCTGCACCAGCAGGTGAGCTATTCAAGATGTTCGGTTTCACTACTGAAAACGTAGTAAACACAGCGAAAGAGCTTCTAGCTTAATCTTGATTCAATTGTCTCGCCTTGAAATAGGTTGATGCATACCAAAAGCCCTACATTTTCATGTAGGGCTTTTTTGTATCTCGCCTTTCACCGTTAAAACGTAAACCTTGCCCCCAAACGAAGTGTATTCTGGTTTAGGTTTTTACTATACGTGTGTTCATACCCAGCATCGACCGCGAGCCAAGAAAGAACGTCAACCGAGCTCACAATCCCAAAGTTGTTTAAGCCATGCTTATGCGTGTCAGAATAGCTATAAAATGGTTGCAACGACCAACGCTCATTAATCGAAACAATCGCCCCAGCCTCACCGATAAAGCCCTCATCGTAGTTTTTGGTGGTTTCTCTATCACACGGTCCATGGATAGTGTCATTTCGGCACGAAGAACGCCTCTGCGGCCTAACCCAATTCACCCCACCAGAAGCGTAAAGCTCAACCTGCGAAGTAATAGGATGATACCAGCCCAACTGAACAGACAAATCAGACAGTGTCGTCGAAGAGCGTGTGGTCACAGAAGAGTCGAAACCGACGAAAAAAGTATCCTTTAAGGCATAGTTACCGCCGACATAGCCACCGTAAAGCTGCTTACTCCCCGAGTTATTGTAAGCACCATCAAAGTAATCTTGAAAACCATCGTCGCTCACCCTCGTATTCTGATATCCCGTATAGAGATAATTTGATCCTTTAGAGGCTATACAAGGAACACTAATAAAACTTAAGCAAATGGTGGTAACAATAAGGGGGCGCATGCTGATGCTCTGTCTTTTGATTGGAATATATGAAGTGTAACTTAACCTCAATTGAACGATGTTTTATTTTTGTTTCAAAGCTTTTCTAACCTTCACTTCACCTACAAAAAAGCCCTGCACATCATGCAAGGCTTTCTTTTATTTTTTCATAAAGTTATTTAAGGTCGCTACTTTTCTTCAAAACGTTTAGCTAACTGATAGAACTCGTTTACTTGTTCTTTAAGCTCAGTCGAATGATCCTTCACTGAGTGAGTAGCAACTAAATTCTGCTCTGCTGTCGACGCGATAGATTGCATGTGAAGATTCACCTCACTCGACAGTGTGCGTTGCTTATGGGCTGAGTTTTCTACCGACTGCATCAACTCGTTCATAGATTGCATCAAGTTTTCAACTTCAGATATACGCTCTGCGCTCACCTTAGCCACATCACCGCACGCATCGGTCTGCTCTCTGTTCGCCAGTATGTCTTTCTGCCAACCTTCAATGGTAGTGAGCATGGTTTCGATGCTCTCTTTGATTTGTACTGTCGCGTTCGAAGTACGCCCAGACAGCGCACGTACTTCATCAGCCACTACGGCAAAGCCTCGACCTTGCTCACCCGCTCTCGCCGCTTCTATTGCTGCGTTGAGCGCCAGCAGGTTGGTTTGCTCCGCAATGCCACCAATCTCTTCCATTATCTTACTGACACTTTGCGCTTGATCGCTCAGTTGGTAAGTCGTTTGTGTCGCTTTTTCAGCTTGTGAAGCTAAATTTTCAAGGTTGCGATGAGTTTGGTTAATGCTCTCTTTAGCGCCAGCACAAGTCTCTAGAGTCACATCGACAATCTGATGCGCTTCTTCTGTACGAGACGAAACTTCATTCGCGGTTAATTCAACCTCTTCGGTTGCCTCACGTACTTGCAGAATGTCTTTGGTTTGTTGATCTAACGCTTCAGACACTTCAAACGACGTAGCATTAAGATTGTCAGCCAAATCTTGCAATGGTTTCGCTGAGTCAGTCATTCGACCTAATACAGTGCGTATACGAGCAGACAGAAGTTTTAAGTGAAAATCAGCCACAGAAAACTTACTGTTCCCTGAATAAACTAGGCGGCTCACGCTATCGAACTTTGATTGCAGTTTTTTCAGCTGTAAAGGTGTGTCGATGAGTTCTTGGCGGAACAACAGCGCAAGAGCAGAGACAGGTAGTAAACTCAGAAGCCATTGGGACACTTGCCCTACTTCGACAAGGTTTGAAATCAGCGGTGCAGCCAGAGAGCCCAGCAACACAGCATAACGAACACTATCACTGATCTGTAATGACCATTGGCGACCAGATTTCTCAGCCTTCAATAAACCTTGGTATGCTTTATCGGCAACTTGTACCCATTCGTTTTTAGGCTTCACACGTACCGATTGGTAACCACTCACCTTCCCATTATCGTAAATTGGCGTCACATAAGCATCGACCCAATAGTATCCACCCGATTTGGTTTTGTTTTTTACGATACCCCGCCACGCTTTGCCTTGCTTAAGGTTTAACCACATATCGGCAAACGCCGCTTTAGGCATATCGCCATGCCTAACGATATTGTGGTGTTGCCCTAGTAACTCTTGCTGGCTGTATTCTGCGATACGACAAAAAGCATCATTACTGTAAGTAATCACGCCTTTGAGGTCCGTCGTGGATACGAGTTGTTCGTGTTCGCTGAGTAACGTTTCACGAGATAGAGAAGATGAGCTGACAGTCATTATTATTAACTTTGGTTAATTATTATTTTAGGCGAGGAATATATACAATTATTAAAGTTATGACAAAATGTGAACGTCACATTTTGCGTAAATGCCTGCTATTTACACGAATTTAAGCTAGTTACCTCACATAGCTGCAATTTTGTACTAAACGTCCTAGTCTCGGTTACGCCTCTTCTAAATTCAATTCAGTACTAAACTTCACCGTTCTCATTGATACAGAGGTGTGGAACTTACGAATATTGAGATCTTTGCGTAGCACTCGCTCAACAAAGTCTTCGTAGGCTTGGATATCTTTAACAGTCACGATAAGCATAAAGTCATAACTGCCTGAGATCTGATAACACTGCGTAACTTCTGTAGCCTTCGAGATAGAATGGCGAAAAATTTGATAAATATCGCCTCTATCTCGCTCCATTTCGACAGACACGACCAAAGTCATCTTATGACCAGCAAGCTCAGGGTTAATAATAGATACATCGCCCACGATCACTCCCTCCTCTCTCAAACGTTTTACACGCTTTAAACAGGCAGGCGGTGACAAACCAACAAGCTCGGCCAATGCTAAATTGGGAATACGATTATTCTTTTGAAGTTGGATAAGAATGCTTCTATCTATGCGGTCGATTTCCATAATTTCTCAAATCCATTATTTATTGACTAATAATTTCTCAATTAAAGGTAACTAAAAAATTATAGCCGAATTTATAACGAGATTTAGAAATCACGATCACAGCAATCACGATAAGATCTTCTTAAATCAAACAGTCGCAACATGGACGTATCAATGAAATCCACTTATCAATTTTTTAAAGAACTCTTAAAAGAGATTTTCGATGTTACCTCAACGCTTTTTCGGATCATGATTCCAATTATCATCGTCATAAAAGTCGTAGAAGAGCTTGGCGGCATAGTGATTCTGAGTGAATGGTTAAGCCCAATAATGGAAAGCGTTGGGTTACCAAAAGAGATGGGCCTAGTGTGGGCTACTACCATCCTCACCAATATATACGCTGGCTTAATTATTCTCATCAACTCCGATGTTTCTTTAACGGTTGCTCAAGCTTCTGTGTTAGGCAGCATGATGCTGCTCGCTCATTCGCTACCAATCGAAGGCGCAATCGCGAAAAAAGCAGGGGTAAGTTGGCTTGCCACCTTATCAGTCAGAGTCGGCGGCAGCTTGGTATTGGCATGGCTACTGAATCTCAGCTATCAATACGGAGATTTACTCAACTATCCAGCAACCGTCTTATGGCAGCCAGAAGTATCGTCAGATAACAGTTACATCGGTTGGGCTATCGAACAACTCAAAAACTTTGCAGTGATATTCATGGTGATTTCAGCACTGCTACTGTTACTTAAAGTTTTAAAGGTTCTTGGCATCGAGAAGTTAATGGCTCTGCTGCTACGACCATTTTTAAGACTACTAGGCATCAGCAAAGATGCGACCAATCTAACCATCATAGGGATCACGCTCGGCCTTTCGTTCGGAGGAGGTCTATTGATCAACGAAGCAAAGAAAGGACATATAGCCGCAAGAGACGTGTTTACCGCCATTATGCTACTCAATCTGCTCCACAGTTTGATTGAAGACACCTTGTTGATCTTACTGATCGGGGCTGATTTTTACACCATATTCTGGGGAAGAATCGTATTCTCAGTTCTCATCGTCGCTTTAATTTCGCACGCTATTAAACGTGTCAAACCAACGATTTGTGAGCGTTACTTTTATCGCGACGTATCCAAATCATAACAGCGAAAACTCACCTTAAACCTTTTAGTAAAAGAGCCGGCACACAGGCTCTTTAATCATCAGCTTTTTCACTACCCAACTTGTTCGCCACTACCACCAACCGCTCCAACCCAAAAATTTGCGTAACATTGCGCCCACAAGCGCTTTCACCTCTCCTCAATCGAAGAAATCGTGATAATTCGAGTGAAAATAATTTAAACACGAATAATCCATCATTGGGCTGACAATAAAATTCATTATTCTTATATCAACACAAAGTATAACGGTATTTTTATTACTATCTAAAGCCTTACCTCTATTAACATGAGAGACAATAACCATATTATCTACACTGATACTTACTATTAAAACCATCAACTATAAATTCACCAAAATTCAATAAATAACTGACAATAAGATAATTACCTGAGGGTATTTGATATTAACTCTTAATGTTGAAAATAGGATAGACAATAACTTGTAAAAATTTACAGTTTGATTGGTTAATTTTATAAATATATTTTGTTACATAATCGAAACAAATGGCTAATTATAACAATGTCTCATAAAACAATGGCTTTAATGGTTCTGTCCTTATCCTCACTGTCACAGGCTTACACTATAGAGAATGATGAACCATTGCTGAAGTCATTGATTGAACAGGGCATTATCTGTCCAGGCTTAAATTATGAGGAAAACCAAGAAGCTTTGCGTATCTATCTCAATGCCAAAGCAAATAAGAACCATCAGCCTAATCTCGATTTAAATAAAGATATAGAAAACCAACGTCAGGTAAATAAAGCACCAAAAGAGTGCATTAGACCAATATCGGTGAATAACACCGGTGAAGGAAGTTGATATTAATATCGACATGGAAATATAAAAAGGAAATGTAATGAAGATAATGAGAAAGACGTTGCTGGCTTCAGCAATGATTACTCTATTTAGCGTCAACAGTTATGCTAAAACACCTATTGATTTAGGTGTTGTTAATGAAGATAAGCTAATTGAAATGCTAGTAAGACAAGGCTTAGTTGATGAAAACGCTAGCGATCAAGAAAGACACAGCGCCCTTGATCGTTACCTAAAAAATAAAATCAATTCGGGTTTTAAAGGTGATGCGCAATTTGGCAAGAAAGCCATGGAGCTGAGAGCAAAGATTCTAAAAGCCATCGAAAAAGAGTCCGGCGTCAAAAAAGCGAGTGTTTTCGCACTGGAAATGGGTACCAAGCGCACAGACAAAGTGCTCGCGCTGCTTGTCGACTTCCCTGATCTAAACTGGGACGATAACAAGCTCACTAAAGAGCACACGCAAATGCTCTACGAGAGCTACAACTCAGAACACTACCAAGAGTTACTGTTTTCTGATTCGGGCTATACCGGACCAAATGGTGAAAACTTAATCTCGATGCGCCAGTATTATCAGAGCGAGTCAGGCGACAGTTACAGTGTGGCAGGTCAGGCCGCAGGTTGGTATCGAGCTTCTAAGCCAGCATCTTTCTACGGTGGTAACTCCCCGACTACAGATAACGATCTAAATGCTCAAGAGCTCGTTCGCGAAGCCCTCAACCAGTTAGCTCAAGACCCTAGCATCAACCTCGCTGATTACGATATTGAGGATCGCTACGATTACGATGGTGACGGAGACTTCCGTGAGCCAGACGGAGTAATTGATCACCTAATGGTGTTCCATGCTTCTGTAGGTGAAGAAGCCGGTGGTGGCGTGTTAGGTCCTAATGCAATCTGGTCTCACCGATTCAACCTTGGACGCACACATGTGCTAGAAGGCACCTCGAGCTCGCTTCCAGACCGCTTTAATGGCCAGTACGCGGCGTTTGATTACACGATTCAACCGATTGACGCAGCAGCCGGTGTTTGTGCTCACGAATATGGCCATGATTTAGGTCTTCCAGATGAGTACGACACGCAATACACGGGCAAGGGTGAACCAGTCTCTTATTGGTCTATAATGTCTTCTGGCAGCTGGGCTGGTCAAATTGGCGGTACTCAACCAACCGCATTCAGTTCTTGGGCAAAACACTTCCTACAGAAGTCTATTGGTGGTCGTTGGATTAATGATGACCAAATCTCAATTGATGACCTGGAAGACAATCCACAAATTTACACCTTGTTCCAAACGACAGATAACTCCCGTCCGAACATGATTAAGGTCGACCTTCCAGAGAAACAAATCGAAGGTTTGAAACCGTTCGAGGGTGAGTACTCATTCCACTCTCAAAAAGGCGACGACCTGAAAAATAGCATGACCCGTAAGCTGAAAATCCCGGCGGGCGATTCTGCAATGCTTACCTTCAAAACTTGGTACCAAATCGAAAAAGACTATGACTTTGCTCGTGTCCTTGTGAACGGGCAAGCCATCGCAGGCAACATCACCTCTATGGATGACCCCTACAACACCGGCCTAGTGCCTGCGGTAGGTGGTGAGTCTGACGGGTGGATTGATGCTGAATTTGATGTTTCTCAATGGGCTGGACAAGAAGTCGAGCTTTCGTTCGAGTACATCACCGATGGCGGCTTAGCCATGGAAGGTTTCTACTTAGACAACCTGAGCCTTATCGTTGACGGTGACACAGTTGCGCTAGATGACGGCGAAGATAACTCTAGCTTTGCGCTTAATGGCTTCAAATTGAACAATGGTTTCCATCAAGCTCAACACTACTACCTACTGCAATGGCGCAGTCATATGGACGTGGATGAAGGCTTGGCTAATATCAAGCGCATGGGCCAGCTCATGTCGTTCGATCCAGGTCTGATCATTTGGTATGTCGATGAGTCGCTCACTGATAACTGGGTAGGCAAGCATCCAGGAGAAGGCTGGTTAGGTGTGGTCGATGCAGACCAAAATGCCATGATTTGGCAAAACTCAGGAAAAGTCGCTCAAACACGTTACCAAGTCCGTGATGCCGCGTTTTCACTGAAAGATCATACTCCTATGCGTCTTGTGAACAGTGACAACGATGTGCTTCAGGACACAAGCCTAGTGGGTACAGCGAGCTTCTCTGATGACCAAGATTACACATCACCACAAGCTCCTGATTCGGGTCGTATTTTGACTAAGTTTGGCTTGGTGGTAGACATTGTTAACCAAAGCGATGTCAACGAATACGGTGTAGTACGTCTGTCGAAAGTAAGCCAACACAACATCGCGCCAACAGCGAACTTCGAACTCAATACAGATGGGTTGAACGTCTCAGCTCGCAACTTCAGTTCGGATCAAGATGGCGAAATCATCAGCTACCTATGGGACTTCGGCAACGGCGCAACAAGCAGTGAAATCGCGCCAACATGGACTTACCAAGAAGCCGGCGAATACACAGTCAGCCTTACGGTAGTCGACGACAAAGGTGCTAACGCATCGTTTAGCTCAATCGTTAATGTTGAGGTTCCAAACGCGCTTCCTCAAGCAAGTGCGAAGTACATTCACTTAGGTCGTTGGGTCACTATGTGGTCAACAAGCTCAGACAGTGATGGGCGAATTGTCGATACAGAGTGGACATTACCAAATGGAAAAGTGAAACGAGGTCGTACATTCACTTCTATCTTCCCTTCATACGGAAAGCATGAAGTGAAGCTAAAAATCATCGATGACCAAGGCGGAATCACGACTAAGACCATTATGGTCAACCTATAAGTCGCTTCTAGCTCAAATCATTGAAATAAGTACGTAGACAATAACGTGCGTACTGATAAACCAACTTAAGTACTGCTGTCTTTGGCATGAGTCAGGACAGCAGTTTTAAGAAAACGTTATTATTTAAGCCGTAAGCAAAAGCCCTACCGTCATCGGTAGGGCTTTTTATTGGTCTGTGCTTCGGAAAAGCTAGCCTAACGCTCTGTTCAAATGAAGAAGTTAATATCTCCAAACAAGCGATAACTCATCATACAGGTTGATTTTGAATGCGAGATTTACGTGCGCTAAATGCAAACAATATGATAACGGCTAACACAAATGGCAATACGTAGATATTGAGGTTTTGCCAGCCCGCTGTCGACTCTAACCAACCAGAAAGCAACGCCGTTACTGTCACACAGCCAAAGACAATAAACTCATTAAACGCTTGAGCCTTCGCTTTGTTCTGCGGTTGATAAGATTGACTGAACAAACCGGTTGCCGCGATGAACATAAAGTTCCAGCCTACCCCGAGTAAAACCAAAGCCGCTCTGAAATGCCAAATCGACTCACCATGGATGTTGATAGCAATACAAAACACAAACAGTATCCCACCTGCCAAGATCATCATTCTTGAACCAAACTTCTCGATGAGTGACCCAGTAAAGAAGGCAGGGACAAACATACCCAACACGTGCCACTCAATCACACCAGCCGCTTTGGTAAAGTCGAAACCACAGCCAATCATCGCTAGTGGTGTTGCAGTCATTAGAATATTCATCACCGCATAGGCGACCATCGCTGCAAATACAGCTCCGACGAAATTAGGCGCCTTTACAATTGCACTCAAAGAATCCGACTTCGGCGCTTGGTGACTAAACGACACTTTAGGGAATTGAATGGTCTGTAAGATAACGAGTGCTAAAATGTTTAAGCCAATCAATGAAGCGAATGCTCCAATGTACAGACCATCTTGCGACCATTGCTGAGACATAATCGCTAAGTTCGGCCCGAGTACCGCCGCAAGGACACCACCAGCCATTGAAATCGAGATTGCGCGGTGTCGTGCATTTTCATCACACACTTCAATAGCCGCGAAGCGATAAAGCGTTCCAAAACCAATACCTATGCCGAGTAAGAAGGTGGCGAAGCAGAACAGATAGAAGTTTTGTTGTGATAGCGCGTAAGTTGCTAGGCTAGCCCCCGTTATACCGACGAGATTACCGATACTAAAGCCTCGCTTACGGCCTAACTTACCTGAAATCAAAGAAGCGGGAATGGTTGCAGCCATCAAACCCAAAAACTGCAACGCAACTGGTAAGGTAATCATACTGGCACTGGGCGCAATCTGTTTTCCTATCAAACCAATCACGGAAATCAGTAAGATATTCCCTGTCATTAATAAGGCCTGACACAGTGACAGCAGCCAAACATTTCTATTCATCTTCGTTCCTAAATATGAGCGCGGCTGATCACTAGACCAAATAACCAACAAAGTCTCAACACTTTGTTACAAAAAATGAAACTCACCTGCTACCAATGTATTGCTTTAAAGCCATCTCCTTTTGGATCTTCAACGATATCGAATGCGTCGCTTTCTATATTTTCAATTCATTCTGTATTTGCATTTATCATTAACGGAGATAATAATAATTTTCTGTTATCCATTAGGGCGTGTTGATCTTTCGATCTGATTTTTGCAGCGAGTTGCTGGGTATTTATACAAGGCAGAGGCTTTGATGTGTAGCTAGCCTACATGAGAAGCCGATAACGCAGTAGAAATGACCAGCAAAC
>NZ_VTYC01000052.1:0-18144 GCF_013114115.1 Vibrio sp. 070316B
AACGTATAAAAGTGAAACTAAAAGGCCTGACTCCGATAGAATATCGAACTCAGGCCTTGAAAGCCGCTTAACAGAAATGTCCAACTTTACGGGGTCACTTCACTCTGCTGGCTTTTTACCATCAGTCAATTGCTGGGTTTTAACATTTCACCCAAGCTTGACTCACCTTTTTAAACGATTCGAATCAAAATTCATTGCAGCCAAGGATGGCGACATACTCTAGGTAATTTTATGAAGATTAAGTCTCCCTTACTTGCACTTACCCTGCTTTCAACTTCCGTTTCAGCCACCGGCCTTCACCTTTCACCCGAACTAAAAATCGGTGCGTATCATGGATTTGGAGTTCAGGTTGGCTTGACTGATATCGCAGATCTAGGTGCTGTTTACTTAAGCTATTCAGACATTTGGTATGAGAGTGATCGTTATGATGAAACAGTAAACTCGTATCGAATTGGTATTCAAAACATGTTTGGTTCACAGCAATTACACGGCTTTCAAGCTGAGGTGGGTGTTGCTGACTATGACGGTGAAAAGACACGTTCAGGTATTACGGAAAGGAAGACAGCGACCGGCCTAAGTTTGGGTGGTGCTTATGTGTATCAAGCAACGCCTGTACTCGCGCTTAGAGCGGGTGCCGATTTGAATCTGTTTGACCACAATAAGACTTTTGTACCTTACAACACCACTATCAACTTAAACTTAGGCGCGATTCTGAGCTTCTAGCTAGGTTCTTTATTTTAGTGCGTCATCTAGGCTTTGATCGCCAAGGTGGCGTACATCTTTGCCTTTCACAAAGTAGATAATGTACTCACAGATATTCTGACAACGATCTCCTACTCGCTCAATGGCTCTCGCAGACCACATCACTTGTAAGATGTTAGGAATATTCTTAGGGTCTTCCATCATGTAAGTCATCAACTGACGTATCACCGCTTCGTATTCAGCATCCAACTTGTCATCAAGTTTGTGTACCTCTGCTGCCGCATCCACATCCATTCGAGCAAATGCGTCTAAAACTTGGTGCAGCATGGTGATCGCTTGTCGGCATAAAGGCTCTAGCGATACATGGAATTTCTGTTCTTTTGTCGAAGGGATATCAATCGCACCTTGCGCGATCTTCGAGGCAACATCACCAATGCGCTCAAGGTCAGTAATAGTCTTAATGATCGCCATTATCAAGCGCAGATCTTTTGCCGTTGGCTGACGCTTAGCGATAATACGGGTACATGCCTCATCAATCGACACTTCCATCGCATTCACTTTATGATCATCACGAATCACTTTCTTCGCTAGTTCCAAATCATCTTTGTGGAGTGCCTGCATCGCAAAAGAGAGCTGCTGCTCCACTAATCCACCCATAGTCAGTACATGGGTACGGATAGACTCTAACTCGACATTAAATTGTCCTGAGATATGGCGACCAAATTGCATGTCAGCTCCTTAAAAAGAATTGGATAAGTCATTTATATTGGAGTGACTTAGCTCCAGTGATGAGAACGGTAACGTTAACCGTATCGACCAGTAATGTAGTCTTCCGTTTGGTTTTTCAATGGCGACGTAAATATTGAATCCGTATCTGAGTACTCGATCAATTTTCCCATATGAATAAAGGCGGTATGGTCACTCACACGCGCAGCCTGCTGCATGTTATGCGTGACGATAACGACCGTATATTGCGTTTTGAGATCGTTGATTAGCTCTTCAATCGTCAATGTTGAAATAGGATCCAATGCCGATGTCGGCTCATCCAACAGCAAGACCTCTGGTTCAATCGCAACGGCGCGAGCAATCACCAAGCGCTGCTGCTGACCACCAGATAAACCAAAAGCATTTTCATGTAAACGATCTTTTACTTCATCCCACAACGCCGCTGCACGCAGTGATCGTTCTACGGCATCATCAAGATCTCGGCTGTTACTCACACCTTGCAGCCTTAGTCCGTAAACCACATTTTCATAGATAGATTTAGGAAACGGGTTTGGACGCTGAAATACCATGCCGACACGGCGACGCAGAGTCGCAACATCAACTTTAGGATGATAGACATTCTTGCCATGAAGCTTCACTTTTCCGGAAACTTTGCAGCCTTCGACAAGGTCGTTCATGCGATTGATGCAGCGTAGTAAGGTTGATTTACCACAGCCCGAAGGACCGATAAATGCCGTCACTTGCCCTTTGGGTATCTTCATCGAGATATCATCGAGCGCTTGGCTTTCTTTGTAGTAAAGATTGAGCCCTTCGATCGAGATAGCAATTTGTTCTTCCTTTAGATTGTGTACGTCTAAAGGCGCTTGGTAACCCAAGGTTTCATTAATTGAGAACATCTTAATCTTGTCCTAAGGTTCGGTACTTTTCACGTAAGTTATTACGGATATTAATCGCCGTTAAATTCAGCCCCACGATTACCGTAACCAATAAAAACGAAGTCGCATACACCAATGGGCGCGCAGCCTCTATGTTCGATGTTTGAAATCCAACATCATAGATATGAAAGCCTAAATGCATGAACTTTCTATCTAAGTGTATGTACGGAAACTGAGTATCAACAGGCAAGCTTGATGCGAGTTTTACAACCCCCACCAGCATTAATGGAGCCACTTCACCAGCCGCTCTCGCAATCGCCAGTATCAATCCGGTAATTATCGCAGGGCTTGCCATAGGCAAAACAATACGCCACAAGGTCTCAAATTGAGTTGCGCCGAGCGCTAAAGAACCATGCCTTACCGAGCTTGGGATACGTGTTAACCCCTCTTCGGTCGTCACAATCACGACAGGGAGTGTCAACACAGCCAAAGTCAGTGCAGACCAAAGTAAGCCTGGTGTACCAAAGGTAGGAGCAGGTAATCGTTCTGCATAAAACAGGGTATCGATTGAGCCACCAATGGTATAGACGAAAAACCCTAAACCAAAAACGCCATACACGATTGAAGGTACACCGGCTAGGTTGATAACCGCAATTCGAATCAAACGGGTAAGCGCGTTGTTTTTCGCGTATTCATGTAAGTAGATCGCCGCCACCACCCCAAGAGGCATCACCACAATCGACATCAGAATAACCAGTAATACTGTACCAAAGATTGCTGGGAACACACCGCCTTCTGAGTTGGATTCTCGTGGGTTTTCTGACAAGAACTTCCACACTTGATGGCCCCAATGTCCAACCTTTTCAAGGTAAGACATATTATTTGGGTACCAGTAATCCAGAATATGACTGAGCGAGATTTCAACCTGCTCACCCGTCATATCTTCAACAAGTAAGCTCTCAACATTCAACTGTGTTCTGAGATGCTCTAGCTTAATCTCAGCTTCGTCTAACTGCCTATTCAGCTCAAGCCTAGTTGCGGTATAAGTTTTAAGGTACTCATCGCTCACAGACTCATTAAGTTCTAACTTGCGCTTTTCTAGACGTAAGTTTTCCAACTGCCAGCTGATATTACGAATCTCTTGGTTTACCACGCGTGAAGTTTCAGCACGCAGAGTGTCAGCAAACGCTAAACCGTCTTTGAGCTTTTGGTCGATATCGGTGTAAAAAGTTCCCGATGCTGTTTTAAAGCCAACCGGCTTACCAAAAAAGTAACCACCTCGGCTACGCTCTATCACCGCCCAATCTCGGGGAGTGGTAGGCTCGAGTAAATTCACATCCAGAATCGAGATAAAATCAGCAGGATAGAGTTCTCTATTCGCCACCTTGATGCTCAAACGTTGTATCAACCCTGTAGCAATGTTTTGAGGTGATAGTAGATCGTGCGCCTGCGGAACTTGCTCTATTGGAATGTATTTGCGTTCATACAACTGACCGATCAACACATCTTGTTGAGAGACGGTTTCATCAAGGTCAACAACCAGAGACATATCTTTAGAATCGACTTGCCACTGATACAAGGGCGCAGGCCAAAAGTAGGTCAGCCCTTTCCAGCCGATCAGGAGCATCAAACCAAGAACCGAAAGCATACTGATGCTAACTGCTCCACCGGTTAGCCAGATCCATGGCGAGCCAGATTTAACCCATGACAATAACGACTTGAGCCTATTCATCATGTGTTACCTGACAGTGATACATAGAACAACGATACATGCAGTTTGCTAAGCCCCAAAGCTTTGCAGGCCTAGATTCAGATTGAGGTGACGTATTAACACTATAAAGCACGATATTTATCTCTCAATCTTTGTCGAACCCACTCCGCTAGCGAGTTCACAGCGAAGGTAAAAATAAACAGCAATAGCGCAGCTAAGAACAGCAAACGGAAATGCGACCCACCCACTTCCGATTCTGGAAGTTCGACAGCAATGGTCGCGGATAGTGTCCTCATCCCTTCTAAAATATTCCAATCAAGGATTGGCGTGTTGCCTGTCGCCATCAGGACGATCATGGTTTCCCCAACGGCTCGCCCTAATCCCATCATCACCGCAGAAAAAATACCGGGGCTGGCTGTCAGTAAAACGACATAAATCAGGGTCTGCCACGCGGTAGCACCAAGAGCGAGTGAACCATCAGACAGGTGCTTCGGCACCGAGAAAATCGCATCTTCAGCAATCGTAAAAATTGTCGGGATGACAGCAAAACCCATCGCAAAACCGACCACCAGGGCATTACGCTGATCAAAATCGATCCCATAGCCAGCTAGGAAAGTGCGTATATCACCGTCAAACAACAAGGCTTCAATACTGTTGCCCGCTGCAAATACCGTAACGACCGTTGCTATCAGTACCGGAATCAAGATAAGTGCATGCCAGCCATTGGAGAAGCGACTTGTCACAACCTTAGGCAAACAGAACCAAACAAGTCCTGTAATCAAAGCGCTCAGAGGCAACATCACCATCAAAGAGAATACAGCGGTTAAATGGGTTTCTACAATTGGCGCAAACCATAGACCCGCGAGGAAGCCAATAATTACGGTAGGCAAAGCTTCCATTAACTCAATCGACGGCTTCACCACTCGTCGCATGCGTGGCGACATAAAGTAAGCGGTATAAATTGCACCTAACACCGCAACTGGCACCGCAAACATCATGGCAAACAGCGCCGCTTTGATGGTACCAAAGGTGATTGGTACTAAACTGAATTTCTCTTCAAAGTCATCATTGGCGGAAGTTGACTGCCATACATACTGCGGCTCTGGATAGCTCTCGTACCAGACTTTTTGCCATAGCGAAGAGAATGAGATCTGAGGGTATTCATTGTCGACTTTCGCCACACTGATTTTATCATCAATCAATGTCGCCAAATGTAGCTCATTAGCCGACATCGCAGCTAACTGAGGTGACTTATCAAACGCACGCTCAAACAGAGACAGCTTTTCACTGGTCGTATAATGGCTCTGTAATGTGCCGTTTTTATAGAAACTATAGAAGCCTTTTCGGTAGGTATCCGGCAAGATAAATTGAACTTCTTCAGCGAGCTGGAAATCTCGAATATGGGTTAGGCTACGCTTTTCATCTTTCAGCACATCAAACCATTGAGAGACTTGTCCATCCTGATGTGTAACCAACAACGAATAAGCACCAGATAATAAATCGATACTTTTCACACCGTGTTTGGCGTCATTCAAACTCAGGTCGATCACTTCACGGACATCAAACCCTTTATCAGCGAGTTTTAATACCACTAAGTCAGACTTTGCTCGAAGGTATAAAGTCTGCCCATCTGGTGTCATCAATAGCTGCTGTTGAGCACCAAGCTTATTCGATAACCATTGACTATTCTTTAATACATAGCCACCAGCCAAGTCGCTTTGGTACCACTTCACTAGCACTCGTTGGTCAGTTAACTGAGCGGCAACAGTAATATCGCGCCCACTTTTAGAGAATGCGAACTTGTCGATCAACGCGCCGTTCGCTGGTTCATCGGTTAAGAAGGGGTTAGGCAGAGCAACTTGCTCGATTTTTGGTTGAGCTTCAGCGCCCTTTTGAAGTACAGGCGCACTATACTCAGGGTAGAAGAAAGTGATGTTGCTAGCGCTGTCAGCAAAAGCAAACCAATTTTCAGCTGGGGTATTTCGAGAGAAGGCAATAGGATCTGCTAATATACTTCGCTCGAAATAAGAGTGTGTATTTTGCGAGTCTAAGTCCCAAAACTGAACCAAACCAGACTTTTCGACAGTAAAGGCGTGTTGACCGTACTCATCAACCGATAGTGCGATAGGCTTATCTACCACTATAGTTTTAACCGCTTGATCAGTCTCTAAACCAGTATCGGAAAATACCGGTAAAATGATCATTGCTAGATAAACAAAGATCAAAACCAAGGCAGCTAAAACACTGACACCACCACATGTCACCGAAAAACGGACGAGACGATCTTTCAACCATCTTTTTTTGTCGCGCTCTTTCAATGAAAATTGGGCTGAAGCCATCTGTTTATCTACCTTTTTTTAGCTGCTGACATAATATGTATCTTAGATGACAATTATATTACAAGCTACGTTAAACAACTGAAACTAATAACAAGTTTGTTCACCCTTTTTATCCAAAGATCAATACTTTTGTGAGCGCTAACGTTATAAATTAAACTAGTCACCCCAATAGTCAGCATTCAAGGATCAACAATACGATGGAAAAAGACTATGTCGCAAAAGAACTTAGCTGGTTATCGTTCAATGAAAGAGTGCTTCAAGAGGCGGCTGACAAGTCTGTCCCTTTGATTGAAAGAGTTCGTTTTCTAGGGATCTACTCAAAAAACCTCGATGAGTTCTACAAAGTCCGATTTTCCGACGTAAAACGCAAGATCTTATTGCGAGATCCTAAATCAAACTCTGACACCTCAAAAACCTTGCTAACTCAGATGCAACAGAAGGCGAATGAGCTAGATATTTGTTTTCATTCACTTTACAAAGAGTTGTTGCTCGAATTAGCACGTAATCGTATTTTTTTGGTTAATGAACAGCAAATTAATACCGAGCAGAGTGATTGGCTTAAAAAATACTTTAGGAAGAAAATACTCCCGCATCTCACGCCTTTGCTACTCAACGAAGATAGCCAACTGCTCAATATCCTCAAAGACGAACAAAGTTATTTAGCTATCGATATTGAGCACAATGGGTCATCTCAATACGCTCTGTTAGAGATTCCATCAGACGCTTTACCTCGATTTGTAAAACTGCCGACGCCGTCAGACTCACAACGTACTACCCTGATCTTATTAGATAATATAGTTCGCTTCTGCCTAGACGACTTACTTAAAGGCTTCTTCGAATACGATTCGCTGCGTTGCTTCGCCATCAAAATTACACGTGATGCAGACTATGACCTGCAAGAAGACAGTAACTGCAGCCTTCTGGAATCAATGTCGATTGGTATTGAGCAACGTTTAACGGCGCTACCGATACGCTTGATCTATGAATCCGAGATGCCACAAGAGATGCTGAATTTCTTACGAACCAAGCTCAAGCTATCAGATTATGACAGCGTGCTCTCTGGCGGTCGTTATCAAAACTTTAAGCACTTCTGTGATTTCCCAACCCTCAATCGAGATGATCTCGTTAACGCGCCTCTCTCACCGATTAAGTGTGCGTCGTTTGCTCATTACAGTAACTATTTTGAAGCGATCAAAGCTCGCGATATCTTGCTGCACTACCCCTACCATACTTTCGATCACATTACCGAACTGGTCAGGCAGGCTTCGTTTGATCCCAAGGTAACGGTCATCAAAATCAATGTTTACCGTGTTGCTGAAGGTTCTAAGTTACTCAATTCGATCATTGATGCGGCCCACAATGGCAAGAAAGTCACCGTGGTGGTTGAGCTTCAAGCCCGCTTTGACGAGCAAGCCAACATTCAGTGGGCAAAGAGACTCCAAGAAGCAGGAGTGAAGGTGATTTATGGCATCCCTAGTCTAAAAATCCATTCAAAATTGCTACTCATCAAGCGCAAGAACGGCAAGGCTATGGAGAGTTACGTTCATATCGGTACAGGTAATTTTCATGAAATCACCGCTCGTGTCTATACCGATTTATCGTTACTTACCGCAAACCCAGAGCTCACGCATGAAGTTCGCCAAGTCTTCAAATACATCGAAAACCCGTATCAAAAAACGCAGTTCAAACAGCTGATAGTCTCACCTAAAAATACCAGAAAGCGTCTGTATCAGCTGATCGATAAAGAGATCCAGAATGCCTCAGAGGGTAAGCCTGCGAGCATAACTTTAAAACTCAATAACTTGGTGGATCGCGAAATCATTAAAAAGCTCTACCTAGCGAGCCAAGCCAACGTAAAAGTAAGAATGATCATTCGTGGTATGTGCTCACTGGTTCCGGGAATACCAAACGTCAGTGACAATATTGAGATCATCAGTGTGGTCGATCGTTTTCTTGAGCACCCAAGAGTGATGATCTTTCACAATGCCGGAAAGCCCAAGGTTTACATCTCTTCTGCCGATTGGATGACTCGAAACTTTGACCATAGAATTGAAGTAGCAACGCCAATTTTGGATTCTAAGATCAAGCAAACTATCATTGATATCACCGAGTTTCATTTTGATGACAAACATAAGGCGCGGATGATCGATCATACGATGACCAATCAGTACAAGCCTTCAACCACAACTCAACTTACGCATTCCACGTCACAACTCGCTACTTACCACTATATTAAACATATAGAGAAGCAAGCTCGTAAAAAGCACAAGCAAGAGAAGAAATCATGCCGCTAAGTGACGACAAACAATCCAGATGCATTGCAGCTATCGATTTAGGTTCGAACAGCTTTCATATGGTGGTTGCTCAAGTGTTTGGCAAACACCTACAACTCGTCAGCCGACATAAACAGAAAGTACGGTTGGGTGATGGGTTGGGTGAACACCACCAACTATCAGATCAAGCGATTCATCGCGGGCTAGAGTGTCTAAAAGTATTCGCTGAACGACTCACTGATTTTGAGATAGACGATGTCAGAGTCGTAGCTACCCATACCCTACGAAAAGCAAAGAACTCAAACACCTTTATCGAACAAGCCAAACTCATTTTTCCTTTTCCCATCGAGATCATTTCAGGGCAAGAGGAAGCACGATTGATTTACAACGGGGTTGAACACACTCAAACCGCTTCCAAATCAAAGCTCGTTATCGATATTGGTGGAGGAAGCACTGAAATAGTGACCGGACAGGGCTTCACACCCGACGTCATGCATAGCTTGCCGATGGGGTGCGTCAGTTTTACTCAGCGGTTCTTTAGTGATAACCAGTTAACTTCACAGCATTTTGCTACTGCTTATACCGCTGCGATTCAACTATTAACACCAGTCATTAAGAATTACCAATCCACCTCTTGGGAAATCGCTTTTGGCTCATCTGGCACAGCAAAATCCATAAAAGAGGTACTCAAAGGGTTGGGCTTTATCGATGAGTACATCACTCCACAACGGCTTACTTATCTAAAAAACCATCTAAAGGAGTTTTCATCTGTAGAAAGCATCAAACTGTTGGGTTTAAGCGATGAACGAAAGCCCGTTTTTGCTGCAGGTGTCACGATTCTTTCCGCTGTCATGGATAGCTTAAATATAGATGAGTTGTATGTGTCTGACGGAGCATTGAGGGAAGGCGTTCTGTATGACATGGAAGATAAGTTCAAGAGCCTTGATATAAGGTCTCGTACCGCAGAAACATTGCTCTCTCGCTATCATGTTGACTTAACGCACGCCGAAAAAGTCAAAGAGACAGCTCACACCCTATTACTGCAAGCTAAACCACAACTCAAAGGCACTATAGACGCTGAGTTGTTTGACCTACTTGGTTGGTCTGCACTGCTGCATGAAGTAGGCCAAAGCGTGGCATTTCAAGGGTATCATCGCCATTCAGCCTATCTGATTAAACACACCACCATGCCCGGTTTTAATACCGAGCAACAGCGTCTGATTTCCCTTATCGTTCGATATCAAAGAAAAGCGATCAAGCTGCAAGACTTGCCAACATTCTCACTGTTTTCGTTGCAGCAAGTGACGCTGACGATCCGAATACTTAGGCTGGCAATTTTACTCAATCGACAACGCAGCCAAGCGCCAGTACCCAATATAAAACTAACCATAAAAATGGATGACCATTGGAGTTTGATTGGCGAAAACAATGACTGGTTAGATACAAACCAACTACTCGATTACGAGTTAAAAGAAGAACAGCAGCGCTGGAAAAGTGCCGGTTGGTGTTTAGATTTGAAATGAGGGAAATAGCCTACCGAAAGTAGGCTATCTGTATATTGAGTTCGAGCTATAACCCAACTTTTGCGAGTTCTTGCTCTGCAAATTCAGACGGTATCGCTAGATAGCCATCTTTTTCCACAAGCTCTTGTCCCTGCTTTGAGAATACAAAGGTAAGGAACTCTCTCTCAACCGGAGAAAGTGGTTTATCCGGGTGCTTATTTACATATACATAGAGAAAACGAGATAGAGGGTAATCACCACTCAAGATATTCTCACGCGTAGGCTCAACATAATTAGAGCCGTGCTCTGCAATAGGAATCAGCTTAACACCTGCTACGCGGTAGCCAATGCCCGAGTAGCCAATCCCACTGATGGATGAAGCGACCGACTGAACGACTGAAGCCGAACCAGGTTGCTCATTCACACGATTTTTAAAGTCACCGCCGCACAGTGCATTCTGTTTGAAGTATCCATAAGTCCCCGATACAGAATTGCGACCGAACAATTGGAATCGATGTTTCGCCCATGGCTGATCGATTCCGAGATCTTGCCAGTTATTGAGGGGCTTCGTTGCTCCGCAGCGTAATGTCTCAGAAAAGATGCCATCAATCTGACGGAAGTTAAGCCCTTCAATAGGATTATCTCGGTGGACAAACAGCCCGATTGCATCAATAGCGACTCGCAATGCTGTTGGCTTATAGCCATGCTCTCTTTCAAAAGCTTCCACTTCACGTAGGCGCATTGGTCGGCTCATAGGACCTAGGTGTGCTGTCCCTTCCGTCAGTGCAGGAGGTGCAGTAGAAGAGCCCGATGCTTGGACTTGAGCGTTCACATTCGGATAATAGGATTTAAACTCCTCTACCCACAATGTCGTCATCCCAGCCAAGGTATCAGACCCGACCGACAACAAGCTTCCAGAGATACCTGGAACCTTGGAATAATCAGGCAATGACTCAACACTCTGCTCAGCAAAGCTTGGACACGCCAATACCATCGCTAACAGTGAACCAATCGGCAAACGCATCCTGCGTATTAAGTCACTCATGACACGGTCAACCGGTTTGGCAACGTGAAATGGAAACGACTGCCGACGCCCACTTCACTTTGAATTTCGAGGTGTGAATCGTGGTGGCTAAGCGCATGTTTTACAATCGCTAATCCAAGACCACTACCACCGGTATCACGAGAGCGGGCTTTATCTACACGATAGAAGCGCTCAGTGAGACGATGTAAGTGTTGAGGCTCAATACCATCACCAGTATCTGACACGTCTAAACACGCACCTTGGCTGGTTTGATACCAACGCACTTTGACCGTCGCACCTGCGGGTGTGTATTTAACCGCGTTATAAACCAAATTCGAAATCGCACTTCTCAATTGGTCTTCGTCGGCAAGAACTCGCAGACTCTTATCGATATCAAATTCAAGTTTATGTTCTCGCTCACCGCTAAGGCTGGCTGCTTCTTTCTCAAGAACTTCCAGCATCGCAGGAACGTTAACCACTTCATCCAACTCATGCATTGGCGCTGCTTCAATTTTCGAAAGCGTGAGCAGCTGATTAACCAAACTGTTCATACGATTCAATTGCTCAGTCATTACGCCATGCGCCTTGGTCCACATTGGGCCAACGATCATGTCTGGGTCTTCGGTCATTTCAAGATAACCTTGAAGGACGGTCATTGGTGTACGCAACTCATGGGAGACGTTAGCGAAGAAGTTACGGCGCATGCCCTCTAGCTGCTTAAGCTGGGTGACATCACGCACCACCATCAGGTGTTCACCCTCGGTATACGGCACAATACGCAGTTCAAGCATACGCTCCACATTCAGAGGAGAAGGCATCTCTAATGGCTCAGAGAAATCTTGCTTATTAAGGTACTTAATAAAATCTGGAGTACGAATCAAATTCGAGATCGGTTGACCTGAATCATCTGGCCAACGGAAGCCCAACAAATACTGAGCTAGCTTGTTACACCAAACGATATTGCCTTCACCACGAAATACCACAACGGCATCGGGAAGCGATTCTGCACCGTTACGGAAACGGCGGATAAGGTTAGTCAGTTCTTTGCGTTTGCGACGCTGTCTCTGCTGCATACGATAAATACCGTTAAACAGAGATTCCCAGTTCCCAGAGCCTGAAGGTGGAGTTAGACGCTTCTCATCCCACAGCCATGCGGACAAACGCATTTGGTTGTGTAGGTGCCAGCCGAGCTGCAATACCGTAGCAGCCAGCAGTAACCAAGGTAGGTAACCGAATATCCATCCGACTAAAACCCATGGTGCGTAAAAAAAAGCCAGCTCCCAAGCCAGCTTTTTCCAGGTTAACTTTTCAACCATTCAGGACTCCGTAAACTGGGCAGCGAAGCCACATTAAGCCTTTGTAGAAAAACGGTAGCCAGCGCCACGAACCGTTTGGATTAGCTTATCGTGACCTGCAGACTCAAGCGCTTTACGCAGGCGTCGAATATGTACATCAACCGTTCGGTCTTCAACGTAAACATTGGTACCCCAAACGTTGTTAAGCAGCTGCTCTCGGCTGTATACACGCTCTTGGTGCGTCATAAAGAAATGCAGCATTTTGAATTCTGTTGGTCCCATATCAACTGGACCTTCACTTGCGGTCACGCGGTGTGATACTGGGTCTAATTTAAGGCCCTGTACATCAATCACATCTTCCAATGCCGTTGGTGTTACACGACGAATCACCGCTTTAAGGCGAGCAACAAGCTCTTTTGGCGAAAACGGTTTGGTAATGTAGTCGTCAGCGCCAACTTCTAAACCGCGAACCTTATCTTCTTCTTCACCACGAGCCGTTAGCATCACCACTGGGATGTTGCGAGTTAACTCTTCACGCTTCATGTGCTTGATAAAGTTTATCCCGCTACCACCAGGTAGCATCCAATCTAGTAATACTAGATCTGGGAAAGGTTCACATAGCTTGTTTACCGCTGTATCGTAATCTTCAGCCTCTACTGCTTGGTAGCCTTTTTGTTCAAGTACAAAACACAGCATCTCACGAATAGGTGCTTCATCTTCAACGACCAGAATCCTTCTCGACATAATTGAATAGCCTTTGTATTTAATCAACGCATTGCATTATCTGAGTTAATTATGACACTTTTGTGACCTTTGAAAACAAATTTTCATATAACTGTCTCAAACGTTTCACTTTATAACTTTTGATACAGAGCTAAGGACAAATCGAATTAGATCTCATATCATGAGGCACTTCTAAAAAGGTATGAGAAAAATATATGTGGTTTAAAAATTGCCTAGTCTATCGCTTCAACCGTGATATTGATTTCAACGCAGATCAGCTAGAGAAACAACTTGAAGAATTCCGCTTTACTCCTTGTGGTAGCCAAGACAAACAGAAATTTGGTTGGGTGCACGCAATGGGTAAACATGGCGATATGATGACGCACGTATCAGAGAACCGCATTCTCATCTGTGCAAAGAAAGAAGAGAAAATGCTACCAGCATCTGTGATTAAAGAGTCACTGAATGCAAAAGTGGAAACTCTTGAGGCAGAGTCAGGCACTCCTCTTAAAAAGAAAGAGAAAGACAGCCTCAAAGAAGACATCATCATTGACCTTCTTCCTCGCGCATTTAGCCGCAGTAACTTCACATACGCGCTGATCATGCCAAAAGAAGGTTTCATTGTGGTTGATGCAAGCAGCTACAAAAAAGCAGAAGACGTGTTAGCTCTGCTACGTAAAACAATGGGTAGCCTACCAGTTGTTCCTGCTATTCCTGAGCAAGCGATCGAAACAACATTAACCGAATGGGTTAAGTCAGGCGATACGCCTCAAGGCATTACAATGCTTGATGAAGCTGAGCTTAAGTCGATTCAAGAAGACGGTGGTATTGTTCGAGTTAAGAAACAAGAGCTAGAAGCCGACGAAATTAAAAACCACATCGAAGCGAACAAAGTGGTAACCAAGCTGCTTATCAATTGGCAAGATCGCATTGAATTTATCCTGGCTGAAGATGGCAGTATCAAACGCCTGAAGTTCAGTGATGAACTTAAAGATGAGAACGACGATATTCCTCGCGAAGACCAAGCTGCACGCTTTGATGCAGATTTCTCATTGCTATGTGGTGAGTTCAGCGTGTTCCTTCCGAACCTGTTCGAATCACTAGGTGGATTAACTCAACCGAATGCTTAATCAGTAACTTTAAAGCTCAGGTGCAACGTGCCTGAGCTTATTTTCCCTACATTTCCCGCTGTATATTTATCCCTTCACTCTCTTCTTAATATCATTGCTATCTTTAGGGCTATCAACCAGACTCATTTTAGCGTAAAATTTGCGCCCCTTTGATATCACTTGGTGATATCAACCTGACTTGAGATCAGATTAGAGAACGAAGCAATGACTACACAAAAACCATTTGTACCTGAACTATTATCACCGGCAGGAAGCCTTAAAAACATGCGTTACGCATTCGCCTACGGCGCAGATGCAGTTTACGCGGGCCAGCCACGTTACAGCCTTCGTGTTCGTAACAATGAGTTCAACCACGAAAACCTACAAATCGGTATCGATGAAGCTCATGCTCAAGGCAAAAAGTTATATGTTGTATGTAACATTCAGCCACACAACTCTAAACTAAAAACTTTCATTCGCGACCTTAAGCCAGTTGTTGATATGGGCCCAGACGCTCTTATCATGTCTGATCCTGGTCTTATCATGATGGTTCGTGAAGCATTCCCTGAAATGCCTATCCACCTTTCAGTTCAGGCTAACGCTGTAAACTGGGCAACGGTAAAATTCTGGGCTACACAAGGCGTTGAGCGTGTCATCCTATCTCGTGAGCTATCACTTGAAGAGATCGAAGAGATCCGCGAACACTGCCCAGAAACAGAACTAGAGATCTTTGTTCACGGTGCACTTTGCATGGCGTACTCTGGTCGTTGCCTACTTTCTGGTTACATGAACAAGCGCGATCCTAACCAAGGTACTTGCACTAACGCTTGTCGTTGGGAATACAAAACAGAAGCGGCTAAAGAAGACGAAAACGGTCAGATCGTTGAAGCAAACCCTACTGGTGTTGAGATTCAAGATGTTGAAGTTCAAGACGAACGTCCAGACAACACACTAGGTCTAGGTAAACCAACAGATGAAGTGGTTCTACTTTCAGAGTCACACAAGCCTGAAGAGAAAATGGCTGCGTTTGAAGATGAGCATGGTACTTACATCATGAACTCAAAAGACCTTCGCGCAATCCAACATGTTGAACGTCTAACAAAGATGGGGGTTCACTCTCTGAAAATCGAAGGCCGTACTAAGTCTTTCTACTACTGTGCACGTACAGCACAGGTTTACCGTAAAGCTATCGATGACGCTGTAGCGGGTAAACCATTCGATGAGAGCCTAATGGGTACACTAGAGAGCCTAGCGCACCGTGGTTACACTGAAGGCTTCCTACGTCGTCATACTCACGACACTTACCAAAACTACGAGTACGGTTACTCTATCTCTGACACTCAACAATTTGTTGGTGAATTCACAGGTAAACGCCGTGGCGATCTAGCGGAAGTAGAAGTGAAGAACAAGTTCCTAGTAGGCGATAGCTTAGAAATGATGACACCGAAAGGTAACGTTGTTTTCACACTAGAGATGATGGAAAACCGTAAGTCGGAAGCAGTTGAAGACGCAAAAGGCAACGGTCACTTTGTATTCATCCCTGTACCAGCTGATCTAGACTTAGAGTACGGCTTGTTGATGCGTAACTTGAGCGAAGGCCAAGACACACGCAACGCATCTGGTAAGTAACTTTACTTAGAAAACCGAGAAGTAAGCAATGGCTCTGTTAATCACTGACAAGTGCATAAACTGCGATATGTGTGACCCTGAATGCCCAAATGGCGCAATCACTATGGGTGACAGCATCTTCGAAATCGACCCAGATTTATGTACTGAATGTAAAGGTCACTATGAGAAGCCAACGTGTCAGTCGGTATGCCCAATAACCAAGTGCATAATCACTGATCCAAACCACATTGAAACTGAAGACGAGCTCCTAGAAAAGTTTGTTATCATTCAAGGCTTGACCTAAAAGAGAAAAGGTTCAACTTAATCAATAAGTTGAACCTTTTTCTTATCCGGATTTTTCCATGGGATAAATGTTGCAGAATAACTCTTTTTCGAACTGATATTCGAGTCGCTCTCGCCAATTTATCGACTGTGATACTGGTACTAGATAAAAGTTTTCCCGCCCAGTATCGGTCACAAATGCCATTCCATACTGCATCAATTCATAATGTACATCGTTGACAAAGCTAGGATCTAATCGCTGCCTACCTGTTAGTTGGTTGATGTCATCTCTTGAAATAGAAATACCCGCATTCTCAGTGCTGAACCTATGTCTTAACCATTCTGAAAATTCCTTTGCACAAATCATAGTCATAGTCTTATCCTTGAATTATCTATCTACGGGTATCAGACTCTGATTTCACATACTACACATAAGCCGCATCTTTCACCCCAAACACTTACTCCTGACCTAGCCCAGTCAAATTAATGCTCTCAATATCAAACGATATTCTTAATGTCGCATTTATAAACTCTAGACAAAAGTGTGACATTTCTCCAGTTTTTAGAGTCGACAAAACGAGTGGCATTACCACCTTAACAAGCCATTGATAATTCTATTACTTATTTGAAATCAAGGCTAAACACTGACTAGGCATGACTTTAATTTTCTTTTTTTTCTTTTTAGTTGCTACCTTTTTAGGGGGAGGAACAGGGATTGTCTTTGGCGCCCAACTCGCGAGCTCTTCGCCACAGCCATCACCTTTAGGAGGTTTGGCTTGAGGGATACAATTGGCACTGCCTTGTGGGCACTTCAAACGAACATGAAAGTGAGAATAGTGTCCCCACCACGGCCTGATTTTGCCTAACCAGTCCCTTTCTTTAACATCAGAAACTTCCTGATCGCAAAGGGTCTGCTTAATCACTGGATGAACAAAAATCCGCACCACTTTTTCATCTTTAGCGGCATGGCGAATAACTTGGAAGTGGTCGTTAGTCCAATTAGACTGGCGAAGCTTGTAGTTAGTAAGATCGACGACACTGACTGGCTTAGGAACCGCGAGTTCATTCTCAGAAAGCTTTTTGTCCGTTAACCTCAGCCATATGTCTATATCCAACCCAGTTTGATGGCTTGAATGCCCAGATGAAAAGCGTCCACCACGAGGAAGTGAGATATCACCAATCAATAGATTCGTATTCAATTGCTCACTTGTTGTTACGCCGAGCCTTTCAACAAACTTAATAGCCTCTGTGTGACCATAGTAACGCTCCCTTTGGGGACGAATAATCTGATAGCCAACACCATTAATCGGTAAAGCCTGTGCACCGTCCAAGCAGCCGTTAGCGTAACTGCCGATCGATGAGGTCGAGTTTGTCGTCGGGCTTTTCTCTTTCTCCCAAGGGGTTGCTAAAGAAGAAAATGAATAAAATAGGACAACTAAAACAAAAGATAACCTCATAACCGTTCCATGTAAGTGATGCATATTATTTATACTAGTCGGCATTTGAGAACAGTTTACGATTATTGGCAACTTTTTGGGAGCAGAGAGAAATTTGAGATAGAAGAAGCTGAAAGGGGATTATGAAGTATTTCAACTTAAGAAAGCAAAAAGGCTCTAGTCTTTCGACTAGAGCCTTAAATATAGTAGGGGTGGGCCGACACTCCGGAGATTCGACCGGGCTGGCGCTCCAGCTCTCAACATTGCTTTGCAGAAGCAACAGACGTAAAAAAGCCCCAGCATTTCTGCTGAGGCTTCGTATATGGCAGGGGTGGAGAGATTCGAACTCCCAACACGCGGATTTGGAATCCGCTGCTCTGCCAATTGGAGCTACACCCCTATTTTCAGTTTTAAAGAGCTGAAACTCTGAATAAGTGGCGGAGTGGACGGGACTCGAACCCGCGACCCCCGGCGTGACAGGCCGGTATTCTAACCAACTGAACTACCACTCCGCAGTGGACTACTTGTCGTCGCTGACA
>NZ_VTYC01000053.1:0-14235 GCF_013114115.1 Vibrio sp. 070316B
GTTTGCTGGTCATTTCTACTGCGTTATCGGCTTCTCATGTAGGCTAGCTACACATCAAAGCCTCTGCCTTGTATAAATACCCAGCAACTCGCTGCAAAAATCAGCTCGAAAGATCAACACGCCCTAACGATCAACGAATAAAGAGATGATCAATGAATAAAGCTAAAGTCAGTAAGCCGTTACGCTAACAGAAGTGCTTGTAGCTCAGCCAGAGACTTAACTTGGTAATGAGGGTTAATACCTTCTGGCGTTGCCTTCTCCTGGCTGTTTAACCAACAGGTCTCGATACCAAAATCTAAGCCACCTAAAATGTCTGAGTGTGGGTTATCTCCCACCATCAAAATGCGCTGCTTTGCTGGTAAGCCAACAAGCTTGTGTGCATGTTCAAAGATCTCAGCATCTGGTTTAGCAACGCCGACTTCTTCAGAAATGATCACATGTTCGAAGTAATCGGTCATGCCAGTGCGCTCTAAACGGATCGATTGCAGCTCAGTGAAGCCATTAGTAATAATGCCCATGTTCACTTTGCCTTGTAACGATTCCATTAGCTCTTTGGCACCCGGTAGCAAAGAACAGATGTCCGCCATTGCTGTTAGGAATGCGCTGTTTAATTCTGCAGTTGTTGTTTCTAACTTTTCTGCCCAGCTTTCGAAGCGTGTGTGCTTCAGTTGATCAGCCGTAATTCGGCCATCTTGATAGTCTACCCATAGTGGTAGGTTAACTTCTTGATAAACGGAATAATCCTGCTCGCTAAAATCCACACCAAAACGTGAGAACATTAGCTTCATTCCTTGAAAAGCGTCAAAGTGGAACAAGGTTTCATCCGCATCAAAGAATATCCAATCGTACTTCATTATCTGTCCTATTATTCGCGCTATCGAGCCGAATTTATATTTTGTTCTTTCCTAACCTCAACGGTTAAGTGTGCATTCTACTACCATTTTTGTGAGCCTGAATATAGTTCTAATAATTTATAGAAAACAAGCAACAAGTCATGATGTATCGCAAATTTTGCCACATATTAAACCAATACCATAAAGGAAATACACGAAATGTACCGGGAGGTACTATGAAGCACTTCTTACCGTCATCCGTCATGCTCACTCCATTCCTGGTCAAATACTACGATGAAGAGCCTCAAGAAGCGTCAGATTCGCCTGAGCAATCAGAAACTCAGGTCGAGTGCAGTACTGATTCTGTTCAAGAGCGAACAGAAGAAGAACGCGAACCGGCAGTGTCTGAATAACCTTTATTTTTCATGGTTATAGAGCAGCATACTGGCCAAAAATCTATCAATCATTCGCTATCCATAACTGGCAATATACACATCAGAAAACCATAAAAACGATTGCTATATGAGCCCTATCACAACCAATAGCCAGAAAGTGGTAGTTCGGAATCAAAGTTGTTCCAGATCAATGGTCGACCAGTTGTTTGCCGACAACATATAGGCAATTAAAAATCATAATTAACCGGAGTTTTCCAATGTCTAGTGCATTTTACATCCCTACAATCAACTTCATGGGTACTGGCTGTCTAAAGGATGCTGCTGATAGCATTCAGTCTCAAGGCTTTAAAAAAGGTCTAATCGTAACCGATAAAATCCTAAACCAAATTGGCGTGGTTAAGCAGGTACAAGACCTTCTTAGCGAGCGCGGTGTAGACGCTGTGGTATTCGATGGCACTCAACCAAACCCAACCATCACAAACGTAAATGATGGTCTTGAATTACTGACTGACAACGACTGTGATTTCGTTATTTCTCTAGGTGGCGGTTCTCCACACGACTGCGCGAAAGGTATCGCTTTGGTTGCTTCTAACGGCGGCAAGATTGCAGATTACGAAGGTGTCGATCAATCTGAAAAACCTATGATGCCTCTTATCGCTATCAACACGACTGCGGGCACCGCTTCAGAAATGACACGTTTCTGCATCATTACAGATGAAGAGCGCCACATTAAGATGGCTATCGTTGATAAGCACACAACACCGCTTATTTCAGTAAACGATCCTGAACTAATGCTTGCTAAGCCTGCATCACTGACTGCTGCAACAGGTATGGATGCGCTAACACACGCAATCGAAGCTTACGTTTCTATCGCAGCGACACCAATAACAGACGCTGTAGCGATTAAAGCAATTGAACTTGTACAAGCTCACCTAAGAACGGCAGTAGCGCACGGCGAAGACATTGAAGCACGTGAGCAAATGGCTTACGCACAGTTCATGGCGGGTATGGCGTTCAACAACGCGTCACTAGGTTATGTTCACGCGATGGCGCACCAACTGGGTGGTTTCTACGACCTTCCACACGGTGTATGTAACGCTATCTTGCTACCACACGTTCAACGCTACAACGCGCAAGTTTGTCCTGAGCGTCTACGTGATGTTGCAAAAGCAATGGGCGTTAACGTTGAAGGTATGTCACCAGAGCAAGGTGCAGAAGCTGCGATCGAAGCGATTGTTCAACTAGCAAATGACGTGAACATCCCAACAGGTATCGCGGAACTTGGTGCGAAGCTAGAAGATATCCCTACTCTGTCTGACAACGCACTGAAAGACGCATGTGGTTTTACTAACCCTAAACAAGCGACCCACGAAGAAATCTCTGCGATTTTCGAAGCGGCAATGTAATCTGCCATTAAGTCACTTATAAACTTATCGACAAACGGGCTCACCTACTGAGCCCGTTTTCTTTACCTACCATATGCTATTCAAGTCTCTGTTTTAAATAGCCACTGATCCAGATAAATCTCTTTAAAAGTCGCATTGTCGTAACTGCTTAGTTATAGTCAAACTATTGATACATAGAATGACAATTAGGTTCCATTGAGTCGTTGGATAGTTAGCTCCTCATTATTAGCATCGCTCGTTTCCCACTCTGCCTTCGCGGAGGAACAGGATGAGTGCCACAGCCAACCGTTAGAAGACACGCGCGTCGAAAAAGCTTACCACTACCTAAACAGCAAGTTTTGTCAGCCCGCAATATGGTTCGATAACTTCTTTGTGGATGACCGTATTACCGAGGACGCCAGAGCCGGAACCTCTGTACGTTGGTACAATGATTTTATCTATTCTGAGGGCGGTGACGTGGATTACTCCTCCAAGCTCAACGCACGCTTACATTTACCCTTTGTCAGCAAAAGGCTTAAGCTAATCTACGAGTCTGTTGGTGATGAAGAATTCTTAGACTTCTTCCCACAAGATTCTGAAGAGTTAGAGAATGCTCTTGGCCTTCGTTATGACGCCTATGCCAAGGGTTACAGTAGTTTCAATATCAAAGCGACATTGCGCCCAAGAATAGAGGCTCGCTATCGTTTTACCTACCCGCTCACCACAGATGCAGTGATTCGGCTAACCCAACGTGTGTATCAAGAGAAGAAAGAGACGGGAGAGATCACTGATATCGATTTTGATCTCTCTTTGAGTGACGATTTCTTAGCGCGTTGGTCTAACTTTGCTGGCTATAACGATGACCTCAAAGGCTGGGAGTATGGTACGGGCATTACCTTGTACCATTACCTTTCTCAAGACCAAGCTCTGCAATACAGCGCCACGATAAACGCGACCAGCGAGCCATATAACCACTACGAATACTCGCAAGTGTCGGTTACCTATCGAGAAAACATTTGGAAAGAGTGGCTATTTTACGAGATTACTCCGCGCTATCAGTGGGAGCGAGAGCCTTACGAGAAGCACACGGAAGAAGCGAATATCACGCTTCGAATTGAAGTCTTGTTCAATAACGTATAGCGGCTAGATAAGCTTGATAACACAAATCGAGAACCAAGAGCCAAGAGCCAAGAAAAAGCACATCAAATGATGTGCTTTTTGGTTTCAGATAAAGGTTAAACTAAATTCTTACCCTTTGTAATTTCTTACTCGTGCCGCTTCCGCTTCGCGCTTATCTACTACGGTTTTACCGATTGGCGCCAACGAGATAACCGCTAACTTAAGATGCTGAATTGCAAATGGAATACCGATGATGGTAATGAAACATGCCACCGCTGACATGATATGACCAATCGCAAGCCAAATACCTGCAAACAAGAACCAAATGATGTTACCAATCATACCTAACGGACTGGTACCAATATCCATTTCATTGGTCAGCTCATCACGAGAAATCGCTTCTTGACCAAATGGAAAGAACGAGAAGTTCCCCATAACAAAACACGCTCTGCCCCACGGAATACCAACGATGGTCAGAAATGCAAGCAGCCCAAAGAACCACCACGCCAATCCCATAAATACGCCACCGAACAGAAACCAAATGATGTTACCTATTGTTTTCATTCTGTATTCTCCAACTCTTTGAATGCTGTTTAATTACTATGCCAAATAAGGCTGTGCTTCTTTCAATAAGTTCATTATTGTTGAGCCTTTATGAACCGTTTATGAATCAACGCGATTTTCTGTGTTTGATGCACACCACGAAATACCAAATCCGCATAGGGCAGTGCTAATTTATTTGATACCATTCAGTTCTAACCCAAGCGCAGACTCAACAACGAATTTAAGGCCGAATCTATGAACAATACAGAGCAACCTAAAAAGAAAATGAAAAACTGGGTGCCTATCGTCTTCTTCGGAGTTCTTAGCACCGTTCCAGTATTCATGTTCCTAGTCGACGTGTACATCAACCAATATATGTAACACACCCTCTATTGTCCCGACTTAAATGAATACAGGTAAACACACCTGTATTCATCCTAGTTAGCACTCCTCACTACATTCAGTCCAGCCGTTCGGTAATCAAATCAGTGCTTCGCTAATGAGGTCCAAGATATCGATCAGCTCGTGATCCGGCAGGTTTAATAAGTTATCCCCCACATACCACTCAATCTTGCATTGATTCGGTAACTCACAGATAGCTGGGTTTCCTATCCATACCTTATGCTTACTAGCGATATTGTCTCTTAAAGCAACCCCATCTTCGTAACTTGCCGGCAAATAAAGATGTAGCATGTTCGCTTGCGGTTGTTGTGGGTTCACTTTGAATTGAGGGTAATCTAACAAGATTTGGTAGATCTGTTTCGTGCGTTCATACAAAGCGGGCATCTGCGCTAGTCGTTGATCAAACTGCATAGCTGCCGATACAACATAAGGTGTACGGTGATACACATTACCGCCTTGTCGTTTCATCCAAGCTGACGCCTTCGCAACAAACGCTTTATCACCCAACAACAGTGAGCCACCAAGTCCATTTAGCCCTTTGTATAGCGAGACATAAGCAGTATCAAAGTCCTTTGCGATTTCGCTGTAAGGTTTTTGATAATATGCACCACACTCCCACAAGCGCGCGCCATCCATATGCAGATGAATGGATTGTTCGTTGCAATACTGCTTAATCGCTTCGAGCTCTTCCCACTCTGGTAGCTGACCACCTATCTCTCGCATCGGTAACTCATAAAGCGCTGCTGCGATTTCATCTGGCCACGCTTTCAAGTCATCGACATTCCAAGTGCGAAACACATTGCCCACTGGCAACACATTAAAGCGGTTCTGGAGCTGGTACCCTTGGCGCTCATGACGCAGGATATGACTCGATTCATGCATCGCAACCAGCGGGTTTCTTTTCTCCTGGCAGGCGATCTCTAGTGCCGTTGGTTGATTCATAGTGCCAGTGATAACAAATACAGCCGCTTCATATCCAAGCAGCTCTGCAACTTTGGCTTCAAAGCCTTCGATGAACTCACCATCACCGTAAGTATCGTGATGTATGTTGTGCTCTTCACACCATTCAGCCATCTGAGCAAATGTTTGGGCCGGAGTCGGATCTAAGTGACCTGAAAGAAACAAATTACACTGTTGACGCAAGTCCATGCTCATACTTTTTCCTTTATTCATTGTTGTTCTATGTAGAGAGATTGAATTATTTACGTTCGCTACCAACGTTGACATAAAATACGTCTATTCGCTTTTATTATTCGCGAATAATTAGTTTTACTTAGTCATAGTCTACGTGTGCCAGAAATACGCAAACTAACGAGTGTTTTATATAATTAAGCACTCGATAAACCCATGTATCTAAATAGATAAGTATGGGCTAATTCGTTGTTCTTCAATCATTCTTCTATTATTGTATATCTATAATTCCAATAAGCATTATTCGTTAACGGACAAAGAGGGCTTTATGTCGAAAAATCGAGTCTTGGTGCTATTCGCCCACCCTTCTCAGCATCGCTCTGAAGCAAACAAACCCTTATTCGACCAAGCCAAGCGTATTGATGGCGTGACCTGTGTTGATCTCTACGCTGAATATCCAACTTTCAAAATCAACATCGATCGTGAACAGAAACGCCTGTTGGACCATGACATCATCATTTTCCAATTCCCACTTTATTGGTATTCAACTCCGGCAATTCTGAAAGAGTGGCAAGACCTTGTTCTTGAGTATGGTTTTGCCTACGGCACGGATGGCAATGAATTAGAAGGTAAGAAGTTCCTTTGCAGCATTACTGCAGGGGGTAAAGAGGATGCCTACCAAACTGACGGCTACAATCATTTTACCATTCGTGAGCTACTCCACCCTCTTGAACAAACCGCTGCTTTGTGTGGTATGGAATATTTAGCACCTTATGCACTATTTGGCTCGCGAACCGCCTTGGAGGAGAGCCGCATCACCGGGCATGTTGAGCGCTATAAATTCTTGTTGGAGTCGCTAGTCGCGGGCAATATTGACTACAAAAAAGCAAAGAAAGCCGCGAAGTTAAACCACTACCTCGACGAAATCATCAACAAGGACTAAAGAATGACTGGATATTTTTTACAAGCCTTTATCTACTTAGTCGCCGCCGTGATCGCAGTGCCGATAGCTAAGCGTCTTGGCTTAGGCTCAGTACTGGGATATTTAATCGCAGGTGTGGTTATCGGACCTATCATCGGCCTTGTCGGTGAAGAAACCACCACCATTCAACACTTTGCCGAATTCGGCGTGGTAATGATGCTGTTCTTGGTTGGCCTTGAGCTCGAACCTAAGATGCTATGGGCAATGAGAAACCGCTTGATGGGGCTTGGTGGCCTACAAGTAGGAGGTACAGCAGCGATTGTAATGGGCATTGCTCTAGCCTTTGGCCAACCTTGGACTATCGCTCTCACTATCGGCTTAATCTTTGCGTTGTCATCGACCGCGATTGTACTTCAAACATTCAACGAGAAAGGCTTGTCTAAGACTGAAGGCGGTAAGAATGCCTTTTCGGTTCTATTATTCCAAGATATTGCCGTTATTCCGATGCTGGCATTCATTCCTCTGTTGGCGTTGCCAGAATTAATTGAAGCTGCACAAAGCGCGGTCACTTCAGCTTCTGACCACCATGAAGAGTTAAGTCTGGTTGCTGGTCTACCTGGTTGGGCTTATGGCCTTGTGATTACCGCATCTATCGCGATTGTGGTTGTTGGCGGGCACTTCTTAAGCCGTCCACTCTTCCGCTTCGTCGCAAGCTCTGGCCTGCGTGAGATCTTCACGGCAACGGCACTAATGCTGGTTATTGGTATTGCTGCACTGATGAGCCTTGTCGGCTTATCGCCTGCACTAGGCACTTTCCTTGCGGGTGTTGTACTGGCGAACAGTGAATTCAGACACGAACTGGAATCGAACATCGACCCGTTCAAAGGACTGCTACTTGGCCTGTTCTTTATTACGGTAGGTGCGGGAATCAACTTCGATGTTCTATTCAATGATTTCATCCTAATCATAGGGCTAACTCTGGGTGTCATGTTACTTAAAGCAGCTGTGC
This sequence comes from Vibrio sp. 070316B, assembly GCF_013114115.1. NCBI lineage: Bacteria > Pseudomonadati > Pseudomonadota > Gammaproteobacteria > Vibrionales > Vibrionaceae > Vibrio > Vibrio sp. 070316B. The sequence goes on from NZ_VTYC01000053.1 coordinate 7,740, forward strand.
TTTTTACCTTGGCATTGATTTTCAAAATCAAGAACAGCGATCGTTGGCTATTTACACTGAGCTTGGCGCAAGCCGGTGAATTTGGATTCGTACTATTAAGCTTCTCGGCGCAAAACCACGTATTGCCGGCTGACATTGTTCAAACGCTCTCACTAGTGGTTGCTCTTTCAATGTTCCTAACTCCGGGCCTGTTTATTTTGTTTGATAAGGTGATTCTGCCTCGTTACGAGCAAAAATCGAATGACCGTGAAGAAGATACTATCGAAGAGAAAGGCACAGTAATCATTGCGGGTATCGGGCGATTCGGTCAGATCGTTAACCGCTTATTGGTATCGAACGATGTCAAAACGGTGGTTCTAGACCATCAGGCTAACCAAGTCGACGTGTTGCGCTCTATTAATATCAAATCTTACTTTGGTGATGCGACTCGTCACGATCTGTTGCACACTGCGGGTATCGAAGAAGCAGCAATGCTTGTTGTTGCTATCGACAATCAAGATTCAAGCGTGGAGTTGGTCAAGTACGTTAAGCACTCCTACCCTAACGTAAAAATCTTGGCTCGTGCGTTCGACCGTGGTCATAGTTACCGCTTAAGAGAGGCTGGTGCTGATTTCGTGGAATCAGAAACCTACCACTCAGCACTAGAAATGGGCGCACAAGCCCTACGCTCGTTGGGTCATCATCCATTCTTCGTAGAACAGCAGAAATCGACCTATCAACGTGTTGAAAGCCGTAAGTCTGAAAAGCTATTCAAAGCTTGGTCGGAAGCTGAAGACAACCCAAGGTACGACAATAACTATCGACAGATATTTATTCACCTTGAAGAAGCGATGAAAGAAGACATGAAGAAAGACCGATCCGATAAGCATTCTCGCTCAGAGCGTGGTTGGACACCGCCTCCAAAAGGTTATGCAGACGGTTTTGAGGAAGAGGAATCATAGACTTCGATTCTCAATCCCAATTAAAAGCGGCTATTTAGCCGCTTTTTCTTTATCTATGGCCCCTAAATACCGCAGACAAGTGCCATTTATTGATACCTAAGCGGATAATAATCGCAATTAATGTGATCAAGTTATAATTTTTAATCTCATCCCTCTCTTCAAAAACGAATTCACTTTTTACATTTTTGAAACATACCCACCCTGCATAAACCCCAGTAAAAATGCGGCTTAATATGCACTTCCTTTAACTATACTGAACTCAGCTAAAATTCCAACAACCAGTTTCAGGGCGTTGAACACCATTGCATATATCAAAGCCGACCTTACTAACCTTTACAAAAACATTCACACAGCAAATATCTGAAGCGTCTAATTCACAAACCAAAGCCAATCTAGTTAACACAAATATTTCAAAGGATGTCTATCGTTACAATTTGTAACGAATTGAAGTTGTCGGTATAGTCCTGCCATCAAAAAAGTGAGACCTATGCGCTCACCTTAAAGGAGATATAATAATGATCACTAATGATGCCGTAATTATGGGCATGTTAGCTGTTATTCTTGGCGGTGTATTTATCACGGAAAGTAGCCAAAACAGCGCACTGAAAAAATTCTATTCATTCATTCCAGGCCTATTGCTCTGCTACTTTGTTCCTTCATTGTTGAACAGCTTTGGTATCATCGATGCGTCAAACTCAAAACTTTACTTCGTGGCAAGCCGCTACCTACTACCAGGCGCACTGGTTCTACTGATCATTTCAGCAGACCTTCGTAAGATCTTTGGTCTTGGCTCCAAAGCCGTCATCATGTTCCTAACCGGTACCGCTGGTATTATCATTGGTGGTCCTCTGGCGATTCTAATTATCGACCAAGTAAACCCTGATCTTGTCTCTGGTGACGTATGGCGCGGCCTAACGACAGTAGCTGGCTCTTGGATCGGTGGTGGTGCAAACCAAGCTGCGATGAAAGAAGTATTCGAGGTAAATGACAAACTGTTCTCAGCAATGATTACGGTTGACGTTATCTGTGCAAACATCTGGATGGCAGTACTACTGATCATGGCTGGCCGTCAGAAGAAAATTGACGCATGGCTAAAAGCAGACACTTCTTCAATCGAAGAACTGAAAGAGACAGTATCTAAATACCAAGAAGAAAACGCTCGCCCGACAACAACAACCGATCTCATGAAGATCGCTGCGATTGCTTTTGGTCTAACAGGCCTTGCTCACTTCTTCAGTGACTTAATCGCACCATGGATCTCAACGAATGCTCCAGAACTAGCAAAATACAGCCTAACATCTGGCTTCTTCTGGCTAATCGTTATGGTTACAACGTTCGCGTTGATCGCTTCGTGCTTCAAATCGACACGTAGCCTAGAGCACAGTGGCGCATCGAAGATTGGTTCAGCGTTCATCTATATCCTAGTTGCTACCATCGGTATGCAAATGGACATTACCGCTATCTTTGATAACCCAGGTTACTTCTTCATTGGTATCACATGGTTAACTATCCATGCCCTACTCATGATTGCGATGGCGAAAATCATTCGTGCACCGCTGTTCTTCATGGCAGTAGGTAGCCAAGCTAACGTTGGTGGCGCGGCATCAGCTCCAGTGGTTGCAGCAGCATTCCACCCAGCATTAGCTCCAGTAGGTATCTTGATGGCGGTACTAGGTTACGCATTAGGCACATACGGCGCTTACATCTGTGGCCTAATCATGCAGGCTGCTGCAGGTTAATTGAGTTCACCTTAGCTTAAGCTATCCATTAAACATCAAAGTCCGATATTGGTACGCCAATATCGGACTTTTTATGTCTACAGGTTAGTCATGATGTAGTGAAAACAAGGAATTAAGATCATCTGTAGCCCCAAGAATGCCAGCAGATACTGAAGAGTTTCATTTTTGGACTTCTCAATCTTTTTGTTCACATACGACTGAGATACCGGGTCGATTTCATTAATTGAATCTTTAAATGCTTTGGCAAGTAACACCGCCCTCTTCTCTGGAACGCCTGCCTTAATCAATGTGTTGGATAATTTTCTAACGTCTACTCGTACCATTTTAAACACCAATAATTAGATTAAGTGCTTGAAATCTATCATAGAGAATAGATCGTATCTCACTTCAAAATGAATCGTGTGTTTTAAGTTTATTCTTAGTTTCAAACCTCTTTCGGTTTTGTTTTCATTAGCTTTTATGTAGGAAGATTTAGACTTAATTCCATCCTATTGATACTAAAACAAACCATCGTTCAGGCTAGCTAAACATCTGTTAGAAAATCATTGATTTATACGAACACATCTATCCAGTTATATTGCTTATCAAAGTGATTAACAAGGTGATGACGATGGGTGAACTCGATAGATACTGCGAACAAATCAACCTAGAACTGACAGAGCAAGATGTTGCTCGCCTTGGTTGGAACAAGCCTATGTTTAGCAAGTGGATTGCTACACTCTCAGCTATGTCTTTGTTAGCTTTGTGGCTAACTTATTGGTTTTAATGAAAAGGCCAAACGACGACCGTTCAGCCTCTATCTTTTAAACCCTACTAATCGAACAAAGATGCTAGCTTGTTTTCAACGACTGGGCTGACGTTAAAGCTCAACATGAAGTCCGGGCGAGTCTTTTCATCTTTCTCGATATAGTAATTAGCTTCAATACCAAACTTCCAAGGACGACCGTTGAACACCGTTGTTTTACTTACGCTAATATTCAACGGAATTTCAGCCTGCTCTTTTTTCCAGTCATAGGAAAGTGTCGGCGCTGAGCCTACCGTCCATCCTCCCTCCAACAACTCTACCCAAAACAACTGCGTAGATGTCTTGTTGATGCGTGTACCAGAGTGATCCGCGCCATTGCCAGATACACCATAAAGGTGGCTTGGGAACACACCTACCACGCGATCGGCGCTTACTTTGCCGTACATAAACTCAGGGCCAACAGCAAACTGATCCGCCGTGAGTTCACTACTTCCGGTTGGTAACGAAGCAAACACACCAAAAGCGGCAATGGTCCCGCCTTCCATTTTGGGCGCATAAGCTAGGTCAAAGGAAATATCACTCACTCCCGACTGACCCATATGTTGGGAACTTGTCGGCGTATTCACATTGAAATCATTCTGAACATAAGAGATAGCCGGGCGGAAAATGATTTTGTCGCCGTTCTCCATAGGGAATGGTAGCGTCGGCTGAAGAACCGTAGCAAAACTGTCCCCTCCTCCGTCGTATCCGCCAGAGTATTGAAGTTTTAAGTTCAGGCTCGCGTAAGCCGTGTTCGGGTTTGCAAGTTCCTTTGCTGCCTGCTCTGCTGTTTGATTACTTTCTTCATTAGCAATCGCGACAGTAGACGTTAATAATAATCCACTCATTATTACAGCAAGTGATTTACAAGCCATTAAGCCCTCTCTAAATATAAACGCTGTGTATTTACGCGTATTTTAAAGATTGCCGATATTCAAAATAGCCATTAGGCGACATGGGGAATTTTAGGAAGGTTTGATGGTTTCCCTCGTCATAAAGGAACAATATAGCGATAGAAAAGTAACTAATGGATTATCCAAGAGAAAAATATTGGCATAGAGGAGAACAACTAGACCATCAACACCAAACTTTAATGTTCATCTAAAAACTAGAGTAGCAATTGAAGGAAAAACAATAGCTACTCTTTTATGGGGCAAGTATAAAATTAAATTGGTTGGCTACTTAGTAGATTCTTATAGTAAATTCGTTTTTCTTGAACTTTTTTCAAGTAGTTACGTGTCTCTTTGTAAGGAAACTCAGTAACCAAAGAATTGTAAACTGCCTCGGCAGTCATACCCTCAACAGCCTCAGGTAATGACGAGAGTTTTGCTTTGCCGGAAAAGTGTCTTGCTACTGCCCCCACGCCTCCGTTATATGAAGAAATAGATAGATAGGTTCTCACTTCGTTGTTCTGTACTCGTTTGAGATAATGCTTATCCAGGATATTCAGATAGCTAGTACCAATATCAATATTGAACTCAGGATTAAACAGTACCTCTGGTGGAAGGAGTTTTTCTTCACCTAAGTAGCGTTTGGTAACATCTCTACCAGCCGAAGTAGGAACAACCTGCATCAATCCATAAGCTGGAATGTGTGACTGAGCCATGGGGTTAAAGTGACTTTCAGTGTGCATGACTGCAAGAATTAATGGAGCTTCTACATCCCACTTTTGAGACATCTTGTTAACATACGGAATATATGCTTGTGCACGATTTTGTACAGTGTTCTGTGATACAGCCATACTAACACGAGTGACACTCAAGCCATTTTTTTGTTTATAAGTATCTTTCTTTTGCGAACTCAGTACTTGGGTCGACTTAAGCTTAGGTAGTACTTTAATCTTGGCAACTTGCTGATTCGGCTTCACTTTATTTGCGGCCAGTACTTTATCATTTGCAAATGCTTGCTGAGTAGTTTGAGTCTCTAATTCCTTGACTTGTTGATGAATAATCCTATTTATTTCATCAGCAGTGAGATTATCATCAATAACTTCAATCACAATAGCTCCTGTTTCAAAGTCAACAGATCGCTTAACCGTATCGTTATTAGTGTATTGAACCCATCGGGTTTTACCCGTTAATTCAGGAACATCCCATTTTTTTGCTAGTTCTTTTTTAACTTCAGTAAAGGCATTCAAATAAGTTTCTTTGGAGTGTTCAAACTCTTGATGGAGCTTTTCTTTATTATTTGAGAAAGAAGACAGAGCCTCTGCCTTCTTTCTATCAAATTCACTCAAACCATCAGATGCACTCACTGTGGCTAAGTTTGAAATAAAACAAAGACCACAAGCTAGCAGTAGTTTCTTTGACTTAACCACAGCAACACTCCTTACATGTCTAACGCTTTAGCAATATCGTCCGCAAGCCTTTGATTTTGCTCAACTGATACAACTTGCTTTATCTGCTTTGGTTGCTGTTCTTGGTACTCATCAATAACCGTTTCAACGTTTTGTTTGAAAACTTGGCGAGGTAGGCCAACAAGAACATAGAAGTAACCATCTGGGCCGCGTAGAGAGCGAATTGTCTCAACTCCTTCAAGGACAACGTTGGACACTGAATCGAGGTCTGCTGAAGTTGCTTGTGTACCACCGGCTGCGCCATCAACACCCAGAGTTCCCGTCTTATTCTTAACTGAAGTGATGATTTCAGCTTTAACTTGATCAGCAAGCTCTTTTTGACCTTGCTGAATTGCGAGATTTTTTTGGTGAGCAATGCCACCTGCAGTGTTACCACTAAACCCTACTGCACTGCGCATATACTCATCTCGATTTACTTCGGCATTACAAATCCAAGCAGGAGCTGGAACTGTATTCGCACTGCTCCCAAAGTAGTAACATTCATGAACAACAGGTGTAACGACCTGTTTGGTTGATTGCTGTGTTGTTTGACAACCTGTTAAAGCTGCAGCCACCACCGAAAGCATAAACAGTTTTTTCATTATTATTTCCTATGTTTTTTTAGATATTAAGGAGACCTGCCCTTAAAATTTATCAGAAATCATCTTCATCGATATCTGGAGCATTTAATAAGGTT
>NZ_VTYC01000054.1:0-13684 GCF_013114115.1 Vibrio sp. 070316B
ACGTATAAAAGTGAAACTAAAAGGCCTGACTCCGATAGAATATCGAACTCAGGCCTTGAAAGCCGCTTAACAGAAATGTCCAACTTTACGGGGTCACTTCAAAAGTCGGCTTTTAGAAAACGATTTAATTATCAAAGCACTAAAGGTGCAGTGGTAATCACTCAATCAGGCATTATGCGCTGTATGGGTGAACCTTGATGATAGTTTCGTTACGGTCTGGACCAGTTGATACGATATCAATTGGCACACCTGTTAGGTCTTCGATACGTTTGATGTAATCAAGAGCAGCTTGTGGAAGCGCATCAATTGACTTAGCACCAAATGTGTTCTCGCTCCAACCAGGCATTGTTTCGTAGATTGGCGTCGCTTCTTCGAATGACTCAGCAGCCATTGGAGAAACTTCTAGGATAGAACCATCTTTCATCTTGTAACCAGTACAGATTTTTAGTTCTTCTAGGCCATCTAGAACGTCTAGCTTAGTTAGACACATACCAGATAGAGAGTTGATTTGGATTGCACGACGCATAGCAACAGCATCGAACCAACCAGTACGACGTAGACGACCAGTAGTTGCGCCAAACTCGTGGCCAACATCACCTAGGTGCTTACCTACTGGGTCTTGCTTATCAAGGCCATCGTATAGCTCAGTTGGGAATGGACCAGAACCAACACGAGTACAGTAAGCCTTAGTGATACCAAGGATGTAACCGATGTGACGAGGACCGAAACCAGAACCTGCAGCAACACCACCAGCAGTAGTATTAGAAGACGTTACGTATGGGTAAGTACCGTGGTCGATATCTAGTAGCGTACCTTGAGCACCTTCGAACATGATCTTGTCGCCGCGCTTACGTGCTGCGTCTAGTTCGTCAGTTACGTCGATAACCATTGAAGTTAGTAGATCTGCGTAACCCATGCACTGCTCAAGTACATCTTCGTAGCTTACTGTTTCAGCTTTGTAGAAGTGCTCTAGTTGGAAGTTATGGAATTCCATTACTTCTTTTAGTTTTTCAGCGAACATTTCTTTATCGAAAAGGTCACCAACGCGTAGACCGCGACGAGCAACTTTATCTTCGTAAGCTGGACCGATACCACGACCAGTTGTACCAATAGCTTTCGCGCCACGAGCGATTTCACGCGCGTTGTCGATAGCGATGTGGTAAGGAAGAATTAGAGGACAAGCTTCAGAAACGAAAAGACGCTCGCGAACTGGGATACCGCGCTCTTCAAGAGGCTTCATTTCTTTAAGAAGTGCTTCAGGCGAAAGTACAACACCGTTACCGATAACACATTTAACGTTATCGCGCAGGATGCCTGATGGAATTAAGTGAAGAACGGTTTTTTCACCGTCAATTACAAGTGTGTGACCTGCATTGTGACCGCCTTGGTAGCGAACCACGTATTTTGCATCTTCAGTTAAAAGGTCAACGATTTTACCTTTACCTTCATCACCCCATTGGGTGCCTAGAACGACTACGTTATTTCCCATCTTTCCAATTTCTGTTGCTAATTAAAAATGGATTCTAGCACTGAATCACACTTCTTGCAGTCACTTTTTGTTCATAAACGTTAACGCTGTACAAAAATAAAACAGCGATTACGAAGGGCAGATCGCTAAAGATGCTGATATCATTATATTTTTATAGATATAAGGCAGCATCATGTCTGATTCAATTTGGCTCGCAATTGGGCTTGTTCTCATCGTTGAAGGGCTTGGCCCATTAATCGCACCAAATGGCTGGAGAAATATGGTCGCTCAGCTAAGCGAGCAGCCCGATACTCAATTACGCCGCATTGGTGGCTGCCTTGTTGTCGCTGGCGCCGTGATCGCTTTTATGACACATCACTAATTCGCGTCATCGCATCCACAATAGTTCTCTGCATAGTTCCTTACCATTGCTAGCTGATAGATAGTTCGAGCAACAACTCTCCCATAGCAACTCAAGATAAGATAAAAATAGCAGAGTCCTAAAAAGCAAAAAGGCTCCCACAATGGGAGCCTTTTAAGTCTTAACGTGTCTCGTTATTGAAGGTCAGCGTTTGCTGCTTCAATAACTGATCAGCTTATTTCGCTGGAGCACCGCTCGCTTGATTCATGTATTGGAAGAAGTCTGTCTTCGGATCCAGTACTAGAATGTCACTCTTATCGCTAAATGATGACTCATAAGCTTGCAGTGAACGCATAAAGCCAAAGAACTCAGGATCTTTGTTGTATGCATCAGAGTAGATCTTCGCCGCTTCTGCATCTGCATCACCACGAGTTACTCGAGCAGTACGGTCAGCTTCAGCAAGTACTGTCGCAACTTCTAGCTCAGCTTGAGCACGGATAACTTCAGCACGCTCACGACCTTGAGAACGGTGCTTACGAGCAACCGACTCACGCTCTGCACGCATACGCTTGTAGATAGAGTCACTGATGTTGTCTGGAAGGTTGATTTTCTTCATACGGAAATCAACAATCTCAACACCTAGATCTTTCAGCGCACTTTCACGAGTATCTGCAAGTACGTTTTCCATGATCTTGTCACGCTCACCATCCACCTCTAGGGCTTCAGCAGCAGCAACTGTTGTCACTTCTTCGCTATCAGCAGAATCTGGCAGTACATCGTTATTACGAGGACCTGATACGATTTGCTTGATTTCACGAGAACCGATTTCAGAACGAAGAACGTCTGTCACTTTACGCTCAAGAAGTGCTTCTGCCGTTAGTGCGTTACCACCACCTGTTGCTAGGTAGTATTGACCGAAGTCTTGGATACGCCACTTAACGTATGAATCGATGATCACGTCTTTTTTCTCAGACGTTACGAAACGGTCAGAACGGCCGTCCATTGTTTGAATACGTGCATCAAGAGTTTTCACACGGTCGAACAATGGCAGTTTGAAGTGCAGACCTGGTTCGTGGATACGAGAGATGTCGTTAGTATCTTTCAATACACGACCGAAACGAATCACGATACCGCGCTCGCCTTCAGGAATCACGAATACTGACATCAGTAGCAAAGCTAACGTAACAACCAATACAGGGATCATTAATTTACGCATTATTAGTATCTCCCTTGACGTGAGCTATCTGAACGAGACTGAGAGCTCGACGCTGGTTCAGGTTGAGTTTCTAGTTCAATCTGATCGTAAGTCGATGGTGCCTTTGTTGAGCGAGTGCCCGACTGAGAACCACCTTGAGCACCTAGCTTATCAATTGGTAGGTACAGCAAGTTACCGCTTGATTCAGAGTCAATCAGGACTTTAGATGTGCTTGAGTACACTTTTTCCATTGTATCTAGGTACATACGGTTACGTGTTACTTCTGGAGCTGCTTGGTATTCAGGTAGCAGTTTCTCAAACTGAGCTACTTGACCTAGAGCACCATTAACTGTGCGCTCAGAGTAACCAACCGCTTCTTTCTTCAAACGCTCAGCACGACCTGTTGCTTTTGGAAGAATGTCATTTCGGTAAGCTTCAGCTTCACGTTCAAAACGCTCTTCATCCTCACGAGCCGCGATAGCATCATCAAATGCATCTTTAACTTGCTCAGGTGGACGTGCTGACTGGAAGTTCACGTCAACAATAAGAATACCCATATCGTAGCTATCGATGATACGGTTAAGCGTTTCTTGAGTGCTTTGACGAATCTGTTGACGACCACTTGTTAGGATGCTGTCCATCAGTGAGTCACCGATTACTGCACGAAGCGCAGAATCAGTCGCCTGACGTAAGCTGTCGTCCGCATTCGTTACACGATACAAATATTTGTATGGATCAGATACACGGTATTGAACACCCATCTCAACCGTAACTACGTTTTCGTCTTTCGTTAGCATGGTGCCAGAAGCACGTAGAGAACGAATCGCTTGAACGTTTACTAGCTGTTCATCACTGATTTGATCGATGAAACGTGGATGCCAGTTAAGACCAGGTTCTTCAATACGGTCGAATTGACCTAATCGAAGCACAACTGCTCTTTCTGCTTCGCCAACGGTGTAGAAACCTGCGAAGAACCAGATAGCAATAGCAATAACGGCAATGACACCAAAGCCAATTGCACCGCCACCACCAATAGATGGCCCGTTTCCGTTACCACCTTTTTTACCAAACTTGCCACCCAACTTTTGACTCAGCTTGTTAAACACTTCGTCTAGGTCTGGCGGTCCTTGATCTCGGCCACCGCGATTATTTTTATTACCCCAAGGGTCATTATCGCGGCCGTTATCGCCGTTGTTATTTCCAGGCTCATTCCACGCCATTAGAAAGCTCCATCATTTGATATGACGTTATACTGTAGCAGTCTCTGAGGTAACGATAAAGTCACCCAAGAGCGCCCCTTCTCTTTTTTCAAGTTTAGACCAATCTATCTGTTGCATTCGGATATCTATCAACAAGTTACCATTTTCATCATACTCTTCCTGTTGAATACATTTCAGCTGGAAAAATAAACTACGAATTCGGCCTTGATGTTGATGCGGAATACACAGTCGGTATTGAACCATTTGACTCGCTAAACGCTCAGTTAAAGCTTCAAACAGCAGTTCAATACCTTCGCCTTCCATCGCAGAAACCCAAACAGCGCGTGGTGCGCCCTCTTCGTCTCTATCAATGCGAGGTTTTTGGTCTTCCATGCAGTCAATCTTGTTCATGACTACAAGGGTTGGCACTTCATGAGCATCGATTTCTTCTAATACATCATGAACAGCCTGAATGTTCTCACGAAAGCGGTCATCACTGGCATCAACAACATGTAACAAAATGTCAGCTTCCTGCGTCTCTTGTAACGTAGCCTTGAACGCAGCGACCAAGTCGTGTGGTAGATGACGGATAAAACCTACGGTATCTGCGAGAATCGCAGGCCCGACATCTGACAAATCAATCTTACGTAGTGTTGGGTCTAGTGTTGCAAACAGTTGGTCTGCCGCATAAACACCGGCACTAGTGATTCGATTGAAAAGCGTTGATTTCCCCGCGTTGGTATAACCAACTAAAGAAACGGTTGGGATCTCAGCTCGATTACGAGCACGTCGTCCTTGTTCACGTTGCTTAGCTACCTTAGCTAAACGACGTAATATTGCCTTTATACGGTCACGCAACAAACGTCGATCGGTTTCCAGTTGAGTTTCACCTGGACCACGAAGACCAATACCACCTTTCTGCCTTTCAAGGTGAGTCCAACCACGAATCAATCGGGTAGAGATATGACGAAGCTGAGCGAGCTCAACTTGTAGCTTACCTTCATGAGTTCGCGCACGTTGTGCAAAGATATCTAAGATCAAACCCGTGCGATCAATCACACGACATTTACACAATTGCTCGAGGTTTCGCTCTTGGGCAGGAGAGAGGGAGTGGTTAAAAATCACAATTTCAGCACCGGTCAGCTGAACAGCTTGTGCGATTTCTAGGGCTTTACCTTCTCCGACATAGTATTTAGGGAGTGGGGATTGGCGGCTACCAGTAATCACTTGTAGCGTTTCTACCCCCGCAGAGGAGACCAGCATTTCGCATTCGCTTAGGTCTTCCCATTCTCCCTCATGCGTGAAGTTGATATGAACAAGTACGGCTCGCTCACCGGATTCATAACGGTCAAACAAGCAACCAACTCCTTATCACAGCATTTGCTGTGTTAATTGAACGATTAATCTTCTGTCTTCTCAGCACGATCAGATGGAGCACGTTGCTCGCCGCTGTGGTGACTTACTGCACGAGCAGGAACCACAGTAGAAATCGCATGCTTATAAACCATTTGGTTTACAGTGTTCTTCAGCAAGATCACGAATTGATCGAAAGACTCGATCTGACCTTGCAGCTTAATGCCGTTTACAAGGTAGATTGAGACTGGAATGCGCTCACGGCGGAGTGCATTTAGGAATGGGTCTTGTAGCGATTGCCCCTTAGCCATTTTATTTTCCTTATTTTGTATTTTGTTGTAATTATTTAGCTAGTGGTGCACAAAAAGGTGCGGCCTTTGCATCTGAGCTAAATGAATAAAAAAACTCCGTTGTTATTGAAAGGCTGTGATTTTTAAAAGCCTCAATAACGGATCCTTTCCAGAGTATATTCACGCAAAAGCGATCACATTATACACAGCAATACTAATCAGATGCTATTGCATCTGAAAGAGTTTCTAATGCTTGATCAATGTTTTCGCTATCCAACCAAGTTAAATCATCCCAACTGCGCAACCAGGTGATCTGTCGCTTGGCCAACTGACGGGTTGCACAGACACCACGGAAAACCGCTTCGTCTAAATCACAATTACCGTCTAAATAATCCCACATCTGCCTATAACCAACGCATCGGATCGATGGCAATTCAGGGTGAAGATCTTCTCTGGCGTACAGCGCCTTCATCTCTTCTTCAAATCCTGCTTCGATCATCTTCTCGAAACGCAGCTCAATGCGGCGATGGAGTTCTTTCCTTTCCTTGGGAGCTATTGCAAATTGTTTTACACGAAATGGCAGGCTATCGCCTTTCGTTTGAGTTAGCTCTGTTAATGTTTTACCCGAAATTCGATAAACTTCCAATGCCCTTGAAAGCCTTTGTGGATCATTTGGGTGTATTCTTTCAGCGGATACGGGATCAATCTCTCTTAATTGATCATGTAATGCTTGCCAACCTTGCTCAATAGATTCCGCTTCAATCTGCTTACGAATCTCGGGATCCGCAGCCGGTAGTGGCGATAAACCTTCCAACAACGCTTTGTAGTAAAGCATAGTGCCGCCCACCAAAAGAGGGATCTTGCCTTGGGCAACGATCTCGTTCATCTCTTTCAGTGCATCACGACGAAAATCTGCCGCAGAGTACGCTTCGCTTGGATCAAGAATATCAATCAAGCGGTGAGGCGCGAGCGCAAGCTCTTCTGCATCCGGTTTAGCGGTGCCAATATCCATGTCTTTGTAGATAAGTGCCGAGTCGACGCTGATGATCTCTACTGGGTATTTCTGACGTAAGCGGATAGCTAAATCTGTTTTTCCTGATGCCGTTGGGCCCATTAAAAACAACGCTAAAGGTAATTTTTCAGTCATGATAGTTAGTATTTGTTTCTCAGTTATAGCGCTTTGTAGCAAAGGGCTTTTGTCACGAGGGGTTCGCTTTAAAAAAGGTCCCATCGTAAAAAATAAAATCACACACAGCCTAAGCCGTAAATAAGCTTAATTTACCAATAAACTAAGCCATAAATGCCGCAATAGTCGCCGAAAAGTCGATAGGATTAACAAACTCAGGATCATCTAATGGAAGTAGACCATGCCAAAGTTGTTCAAGTTCCCCAACTAATTGAACCGCTTCAGATAAAGTGTAGTCGCTTTTTACTTGTGCGGTTTGAATCCCGATCCAGTTAACCAAAGCTGGCAACATGTCATCAGGTTGCTTCACTGTACTCTGGGCATTTATTGAAGCCGCGTACGATAACAGATCTGGGATCAGAATTTGTAAGTTTTGCTGCCTTAATGGAGAAGGAACCCCCATCACCATAATGGCTTCACTATTTCGAACCTTAAGCTCGATACCAAGACGAGCCAGTGGTTGGTTTAATGTCTTCGCTACCTCAACCAATCCACTGCCAATTTTAAGCGATAAAGGCACCAGTAATGGCTGGCTTTTTAAGGCTCCGCTTCGTGTATCCAGCTGGCCAATAACGCGCAGTAATTCCGCTTTAGCCAAGGAGACCAACACGCAACCATTCTTATTGCCCATCATCAGGTACTGACGCTCGACAATCGAGACCGCCTTACCTAATTCAGTGACTGGTGTTCTTGGCTTCGACTGAGACAACTTCTGTTGAGGCAACTCAGTATCGCTTGGCGCTGTTTGCGTCACCGGCTGTTGAGCATCTGATGGCTCCACCGTTTGGCGCTCAAAATCTGGCGTTTTCAACAGCTCTTTGTAAGCGCTAACCTCACGCTTCGAAGGTGCAGGTTCGGCGTGGTGTTGATGTGACTCTTTCTCTTTCTTCGGAGCAGGTCGTGATTCTATCCACTCTTGACGAGGCGAACCGGTAAAACTGGTTTCACGAGCAGACGAGTTTCGGTTAGCAGGTGAGCCCAAATTACTTGGAGAGGCTCTGCTTGAAGAACCTCTATTCGACGCTGAACTATAGCGCTGACGACCATCATTAACGCTATGTTGAGGCTGATTATAAACTTGCTCAGATTCTGCTTTTCTCGGATAGGCTGGAGTCTGCTCAATCGCATGTCGCACTCTTTCAGAAACCTGCGATTGTTCCGAATGAGCTGGGACATTGCTTTCTGGAGCGCTAAAGTTCGTCATCTCTTCCGCTTCAGGCACAGAACTATCTTGTTGATAGTTAGGGGCTTCTGATTGATGGAAAGCAGATTGATTAATAGGCGCCACATTGATTTGCTTACTTTGTGCTAGACCATCACTCAATGCCTGATAGATGAAGTCATGCACCAGACGCGCTTGATGGAAGCGCACTTCATGTTTAGCAGGGTGAACATTCACATCGACTTGATGCGGATCCAATTCAATGAAGAGTACATAAGTTGCAAATTGGTCTGGGCGCAAGCTAGTTTCGTAGCTTTGACGAATCGCGTGATTGATCAGTTTGTCACGCATCATGCGACCATTCACATAACAGTATTGTAAGTCGCTTTGCTGTCTTGCCCCTTCTGGCGTAGTGATCCAGCCATGAAGTTTCAATCCTTGGTGCTCAAGCTCTATCTTAAGCATATGACGAACAAATGGATTACCACATACCGCAGCAATTCGTTTTTCGGCTTGAACCTCTGTCTTAGCAGCGCGGTACTGACGAATCATCTTGCCGTTATGACGAAGATTGATCGTCACATCAAAGCGACTTAATGCGATGCGCTTAAGCAGCTCATCAATATGAGTGAATTCGGTTTTTTCAGTACGTAAGAATTTTCGGCGTGCCGGGGTATTGAAAAACAGATCCAACACTTCAACCGAGGTGCCAATTGGATGCGCGGCAGGCTGAAGCTTTACCTGCATGTCTCGGCCTTCACTGTGCGCTGCCCAAGCTTGATCTTGGGTGGCAGGGCGTGAAGTCATGGTTAAGCGCGCTACTGAGCTGATACTCGCTAGCGCTTCACCACGGAAACCTAGGCTGACGATCGCCTCAAGGTCATCAAGAGTATGGATTTTAGAGGTAGCGTGGCGACTTAGTGCGAGAGCCAGTTCATCTTTTACGATGCCCTTACCGTTATCCCGAACACGGATCATCTTAGCGCCGCCTTTCTCGATATCAATATCGATACGTGTCGCGCCGGAATCCAAACTGTTCTCAACCAGCTCTTTTACAACAGAGGCTGGCCTTTCTACCACTTCACCCGCTGCGATTTGGTTCGCTAAGCGAGCTGGCAGTATTTTGATCGTCATATTTATAGCTACCTTACTGCCATTCATAGAAGCCCTTCCGAGTTTAGAAGGTACTTCTATGTTAGTTAAACTCGATTATTTATGAGGAATAATCAGCACTTGTCCAATCGCCAGTTCATCAGAGCGGAGCTTATTCGCTTGGCGAATGCTGTTCACACTCACACCGTACTTCGCGGCAATCTTGCCCAAGTAATCACCTCTTGCGACTTTATGTTTGCGCAGAGGAACATCTTTAACCTCAACCGTAATACGTAACTTTTGACCCACTCTCACCGTTTCTGATTTTAGACGGTTCTCACGTTTAATATCAGCCACAGATACTTTATAACGGCTAGCGATCTTACCTAAGTATTCTCCAGACTTAACCGTGTGAGTGATAGTCTTAGTTTTTACCGCACTGCTTGATGATGAGCTTGAAGCACCGCCTGGGATCTTGAGCACTTGGCCTATTGCTAGGCTGCTTGACTTCAGGTTGTTGTATTTCATCAATGCTTGTGTCGAGGTGCCGTACTTACTCGCAATCACCGATAATGACTCACCACGAGACACCTTGTGCTGGCTAACACTACCTGTTGATGATGTTGCATTCGACAAGATAATCCCTTCTGGCGGGTTCGCTTTCAGGTACTTGACCACAGCTTTAGTCACGGCACGTGCAAGCTTATCTTGGTGCGAACGTTGGAAAAGTAACTTCTCTTCCGTTGGGTTTGAAATAAAGCCCGTTTCTACCAATACTGATGGGATCTGCGGTGAGCGCAATACTGCCAAGCTCGTATTAATCGGCTTACTGTTGTGCAGTTTAGCCACTTTACCCATTTCAGACAGAATCGCTGTTGCCAGTTTATAGCCCTCTTTTTGAGAGTGGCTAAATTGCAAGTCCAACAAGGTTTGGTTTACGTTCTTATCATCAATATTGCTAGTGAAAGCAGCGCCGCTGCCCCCCAACAATTCTGATTGCTTCTCTTTATTTTCAATCCAACGGGAGATTTCTGTATTCGCACGTCGAGTGTTCAGTACAAACACCGAGCCACCTCGTGGTTGAGGTGTGGTAAAGGCATCCGCGTGAATAGAGATCAATAGGTGTGCTTCATTTTCACGAGCGATAGCAACACGTCGATTGAGGTTTACGAAGTAGTCAGCATTACGAGTCATGCGAGTTTTGATACCCGGAACCGCATTCAATTGAGCAGCTAACTTCTTTGAAATACTCAGCGTCGCATCTTTTTCATATTTACGACTTGGACCAATCGAACCAGGGTCTTCACCACCATGGCCAGGATCAATCACGATCAAAATATCTTTCTGACGCTTAACCTGGTTGATGTCTTTACTTACCGTTGGCTTACTTGGCTTTGTAGCTGGCTTACTCTTGCTCACTGCACCATGAGGCAGATCGATCACCAATCGGTGCCCGTATTGACCGCCCGGTGTTGGGCTCAACTTAAAGAGTTCAGCTTTAGAAGATTTCTTCAATTCGAAAACTAAGCGATAGGTTCCCTTCTGTGGGGGAGAGCTTTTACGAACTTTAGACAGTACTGGGCTGTCTTTCACCACCACCGGTAGCTTAGTAGCCAATTCGGTATTTTTTAAATCGACAACCAAGCGGCTCGGGCTACTCAGTGTGAAATAGCTAAAGTCGACCTCAGATTTAAGATCGATAACCACACGCGTTTCTTCAGGAGAAGGCCAAACCCTCAAACCTTTTAGTGAATTCGCAGAAACCAGTGATGAAAATAGTAAGGAGAAAACAGCAGCCATTATGGCTACTGTTGGAAAAAGGCGTCTAGAAATCAACATAACTCCAACTGACTAAGTAAGCGCTGTCCGTATTCACTATTAGCGGTTAAAGAAACAATACGGTGATCGTCTTGGTAACGAATATCAATATCCATGTCCGCTTCTGGTAGCAGTCCTTGGCCTTTCTCTGGCCATTCAACCAAACAGATCGCGTCAGGCGTAAAGTAATCACGAATCCCCATAAACTCGAGTTCTTCAGGATCGGCTAGGCGGTAAAGATCAAAGTGATATACCTGCCAATCTGCAAGTTGATAAGGTTCAACTAGAGTATACGTTGGGCTCTTTACATTTCCTCGATGACCAAGTGCTTTTACAAAGCCGCGACTAAACGTCGTTTTACCTGCGCCAAGATCACCATGCAGATAAATCGTTGTCTGCTGTGAGCAAAGATTAGAAAGCTCCGTTCCTAGTTGAATCGTTGCTTGTTCATCTTTCAAAGTAAATTGTTTAGTGCTCATGAATACGTTCTCTAAAAATCGATCGTTGACTATATAAAAATCAAAAGAACAAGAATAGTAAACCGTGATGCTTTTGGGAGACAAGCACTCAAGTGTAAGTTCTATGAAAAATACTGTTCAAAACACGTCTGTTCTGGTCAACACCACTAAGATCCGTTAAGATCCGCCCCCATTTTTGCCGAACCGAATTTTAGTTATCCTTATCTCTATAAGAATGAAGCCATGAATCTAGACCATCTTGCTGAAAAAATTAAAATTTGGGGAAAAGAGCTAGGCTTTCAAAAAGTTGGCATCTGCGATGTTGATCTCAGTGAACATGAAGCCCCTCTTCAAGCATGGCTAGATGCAGGTCATCACGGCGAAATGGATTGGATGGCCCGTCATGGCATGATGCGCGCACGTCCTAATGAACTTCACCCAGGAACCATTCGAGTGATCAGTGCCCGAATGAACTACCTACCACCAGAAGCTCAATTTGCCTCAAACCTCAGTGATACCACTCAAGGTTACATCAGCCGTTATTCTTTAGGCCGCGATTATCACAAATTGTTCCGTAACCAATTGAAAAAGCTGGGGCAAAAAATTGAAAAAGAGGTCGAAGGTTTAGACTCTCGTCCTTTCGTCGATTCGGCGCCTATTTTAGAAAGACCACTAGCTCAAAAAGCAGGGCTAGGCTGGACAGGCAAACACTCACTCATTCTCGATAAAGACGCAGGCTCTTGGTTCTTCTTAGGAGAGCTACTGGTTAACATCCCTCTTCCAACGGATGAGCCGAGTGTTGACGAATGTGGCAAATGCACCGCATGTATCACCTCCTGCCCAACTGGCGCCATTATTGCTGATGGTGTGGTTGATGCTCGCAAATGTATTTCATATTTAACGATTGAATACGATGGCGTAATCCCAGAAGAGTTCAGAGAAGCAATTGGGAACCGAATCTATGGTTGTGATGACTGCCAATTGGTCTGCCCATGGAATCGTCATGCTGATATCACTGAACAAAAAGACTTCCACCGTAGAGAAGATTTTAAAGAAGCTGACCTCGTTTTACTCGCAAGCTGGGATGAAGCGACCTTCTTAAAGAAAATGGAAGGTTCAGCGATTAGACGCATTGGCCATACCCAATGGTTACGCAATATCTATGTTGCTATGGGTAATGCGCCATTCCAACAACGTATTGTTGAAACGTTAGAGTCTCACCGAGGTAATAACGACCTGTTAGATGTTCATATCGAGTGGGCTTTAGAAAAACAATTACAGCAATTGCCGAGCATTATTGAGGTTCAAAAAGGTAACAGCAAAGTCGCAACTAAAAAGCACCGGCTGATACGCATCGTTGAGAAAGGACTACCAAGAGATGCTTAGCCCTATATATGCCAATGCATGACAAGCTAGCTCTTACTAACAGTCCAATATTTAAGACAACTCGTTGCACATAATTTTAGAACAATGTTTGACCTTGTTCTCAATTTTGACAATGTGGAAAAAATTCAGAACTCTCGTAAACTTCCGACACCTGCGCAAAGTTAAACACAGTACCGATAAATGATTAAGATCAAAAAACAACAAGTTAACGATCTTTAGCTTAACTCCACAGATACACCTAAACCCATAAAAAACAACAAGTTACGAACATAAGAATTCAACTAATATATTGAAAATAAGAAAGATCTTTTTGAGATATATAAAGAATTAAGCCTGAAATAACTTTATCAACCAAGTTATCCACATCTAACTATTTGTGGATAAGTCTGTTTATAGATGTGAAAAACCTCAAGTATCTGCTTCAGAGACCTGATGTTTACTAGCATTCCAGTTGCTAAGAAAAATTTAAGACAAAAAAATATCCACCATGATGGAGGATTATTTGCTTTTTTGGGGGATTATGCTTCGCAGCATTAAAGAAAGAGCGTGACCTTTGTGGTCGCCTTTAAACACTGAGGTTTAAAGTACTTATTAGCTTTTTTAGAAGAAAGCTGGAGCGATACATCGGGTTCGAACCGATGACCTCAACCTTGGCAAGGTTGCGCTCTACCAACTGAGCTAGTATCGCATAAGTTAACCGCTATCGCGTTTAACTG
>NZ_VTYC01000055.1:0-12228 GCF_013114115.1 Vibrio sp. 070316B
CCATCTAAGTATTGCTTAGCAATGATACATTTTAGCTCTCGGCTATATTTGGACATAAAAAGACCCCCAATAATTGGTGTCCAACTATTGGGGGTCAGTTCATTCGGGTGGCTTTTTCTGTTTTTAGAGCTCAAAACCTAGTCTGTACCGCACTCTTGATTCGAAAAATCACTATTTCTGACATAGTCTTACTATTGAGACATAAAATCTAAGATAGTCTCACTACTATACGTCTCTGCGCTGAATACGATCTCGTGGCATCTAGTCGAACGAAAAGCGATGAGTCGTATTAGTCTGATTTAAATAAAAATAGAATAAGGAAGAAGGATGGGAACTCAATTTAAGATGGATTCCTTACCAGGTTCTCTTATCGTCGTTGGTGGTGCGTACGAACCCTGGTTATCTGTATTAGAACAAGTGGGTTGGCAGTGTACCCAGTGTGCTGACTTGCGAAAAGCGGATGCCTTGATTGCTGATATTGGCCCATGTATTGGTATTGTCGATCTCAGCCATGATGAATTCAGTCTTAATGGTATTGCTAACCTTGTGAGTAACAATAAGCAAGTACGATGGCTCGCTTTTATCCGTGAATCGCAATTAAGCTCTGATACGATCTGCCAATTTATCGTTAACTTCTGTATCGACTTTTTCACGGCACCTATCCCTGATGCTCAGCTATTGAGTACGATTGGACATCAGTTGGGAATGCTCAAGTTAGAACAGAAAGTATGGCCAAATTACGGTATCAATAACAATATGGGCTTACTGGGTGACTCAGTGGCTGTGAAGCGCTTGAGAGATCAAGTAAAGCGTATTGGTCCAACCGATGTCAGCATCCTGATTTATGGAGAGAGCGGCTCAGGTAAAGAGACGATTGCACGCTCTATTCATCAAAACTCCTCACGATCTCAAAAGCCATTTCTAACGGTGAACTGCCGTGCCTTGTCTGAAATGAGAATAGAAGCTGAGGTATTTGGAATATCAGCACAACCAACGTCTTCTCCTTGTATGCTGGAAGAGGCCGATGGTGGCACCATCTTGCTCAATGATGTTTTGGCGATGCCACGTAATCAACAGTTGAATCTGCTGCGTTTTCTACAAGAAGGCAAGATTGAGACCGCAGAAGGACCTAAGTCTGTTGATGTGAGAGTTCTGGCTGCGAACTCCTCTGATATCGAGAAAGCACTGATAGAAGGGGACTTCAATGAAGAGCTTTATCACTATATCAATGTGCTGCGCATTCATGTTCCGAGTCTGAAAGAGCGTGTAAGCGATATCTCCGTACTCGCTGATCACTTCCTACGAGAGTATTCGAAAGAGTTTAATGCTCAGGCTAAGAGTTTTTCAGACGATGCCATTCGTTCGATGAATCGCTACCACTGGCCAGGCAATGTTCGCGAATTGATGAATCAGATAAAGCGTGTTGTGTTGATGTCGGATGCAGTGATCATCGAAGATCACCAACTCGATTTACCAAAACAGAATGATGAACGACGTAGCTTGAAGAGTATTCGTGAACGTTCAGAGCGCGATGCGTTGTTAATTGTTTTGGAATCATACGGTGGTCAGGTTTCGCTGGCAGCTAAAGAACTTGGTGTATCACGGGCAACCATGTACCGTTTGTTGAATAAACACAGCCTTATTTCTGAGGGAGTTGTGTAGAACTTTCTTCTAAGTCATTCAATCTGTTCGTGTAAATTTAAGAGCCACGCATCATGCGTGGCTTTTTTGTTGCTAGTCGTTACGTTTATGTTCGAACAACTGAGAGATGAACTCTAAGTCGTTAAGAGAGATATGCTGTGATTTTATATAATCATAGTGAATATGTTATATGTAAATGAATATGCAACTTATATTTCAGGCGATTGCATTGTTTTAAAAATGTTAACCAATTAGCGGTTGAATAATATACTCACTTGGTTAGACTTTAACCGTGAAAGCAACGATTTAACAAAGAGTTGTCTGCTTTTACTTCCCCATTTCTTTTTGGATTTTTTAGTTAGCTTGGAGGCGCAAATGAAACATTTCGATTTTATACAGCACATTTGCGCGTCGTTTGATCCGTGTACTGACATGGTGACTGTTATGTCACAAATCTCAGCCATGGCCGATCGAAACACCCAAGATAAACCTAACTAATAGATCCGTATCCTTATTTGGCTGCGGAAAAATAGCAGCTAAGTGAGAAGCCCTCATACTATCTAACACGCTATTTTTCCTCAGTTGACTCAACAACTGGAGAGTTATTATGCGTCACTCAGTATATTTAAAATTAGCAACAGTCCTTATCCGTGCCGATCTTCGTCGTGAAGAGCGGGAATGGCAGCGAAAAGTACGTCGTAGTTCACTAGACCTACCTTGGCACAACACTCATTTGCTAAGAGATATTGGCCTTGAAGCCGATGGTCGTCCAATTGGTTTCTCTGAGCCTGAAGTTGTCACCATTGAACGTCGCGTTCGTCATCTTCGTCGTGTTCTTAGCGCGCGAATACCGACGTAATCTTTCGGGGTTGATCGCACCTTTCAACCCCTTAAATCATTGACGGTGATAGTTAGGTGTCAAAAGTGAGCGCTTTTGAACTAGAACTGGACAAAAAAGAGAAGCATTGGCTTCTCTTTTTTGTTTTTTTAATCGATAAAAATCAACGTGCCCTAGTAAAGAAATAGAGTTCTACTAAGCTATAGAGAGCAAGGGAGGCCGGTTATGCAAAAGCATCAGTTAGACATGTGGCTACATGGAGAGCACAAAGACTCGTATCAAATCCCCAAAGTGTACGTTATTGGCTGTTCCGATATCTCGGAATATCTGCTGGCTGTGGAGTACAAACATAAGCTTGAGCCGGTAAAACAAGATGGTGAGCCACTTCACTTTGGATCTTTGGATCAAGTGAAAGAGGAGTTACTCCGGCTAGGGTTTGAAAAGGCCTATCTTCGCTTGCACAATGCTTATGACGAATTTGGCAGTGAGCCAAGTCAAAGCTACTGTGATATCGAATTAGCGTTGAAACCTCATTGATCAAAGAACGTAACTCACTGATATTGTTTCGTACTAATGTTTATTGGGCTATGCGTAATGCGTCGTCAGCAAGTTGTGAGTAAATTGAGTTCGCAAATAAAACCCACGAGGCTTGGTCTTGATGGGCTTGCCACTGGCTCCATAAGCTTCAGTTAACACGCGACTGTTTGCGGCCTTTGGACGTAAGTGTAGGGCTTCTCCATGCCTTGCCGTGATCTGTTCAACGTTCCCTAAAACGATCAACTCCATCAACTCTTCCCAGTCTCTCTTTAGGAGTTCGTTCTCAGCTTCACTTGGTGTCCATAGTAGTGGTGATCCAACGTGACGTTCTGCCAGCGGGATTTCTCTTTCCCCTTCTACAGGGATCCACAACACTTTAGACAGTTTATTGCGAACATGGCTGGTTTCCCATGTCAGTCCTTGCACTCCCATTAATGGCGCCACACAAACAAAGGTGGTTTCAAGTGGCTTACCAGAATAGCCAATCGGAATACTCTTTAGCTCGATGCCTAGCTTCGCGAAATCCTGTTCTGGTTTACTGCCAGCAGGTGCTCCTAAGTGCCATTCTAACAGTTGCCCAACCCAGCCTTTGTCTCGCTTAAGATCGTTTGGCATGTCCATCTCTGCTTCATCAGCGAGCTCTCTGAAGGTCATCCCGGCAATCGCGTAAGCTCTGTCTAACAACTCTTGTTGTGTTTGTGGTTCTGGTTTCATAATAAAAGGCATGATCAAAAAAATGATTTTATCAGAAGTTATCACCAAATGACGACTGGTTAAGAAATGATCTCCTAGTCGAAGAAGGGATCAAACTTAGGGTTATCCACAGGACATAAAGGTAATTAATTGAAATATTAATTTAGTGGATAAATAAACAGGGGTTTTTGGTGGATAAAATGCTTGCTAAATGGGGTGTAAAATGAATCTTTCACTTGGTAGTGTGGATAAACACCGGGGTGGTTGATCTTTGAGCAGCTTGTGTTTTTAAAAGATCTTTTGTGTTTTGACTGTGCTTTGATTTTTTATTTTTATTTTAAGGTGTTGATTTTTAATGTTTAAGTTTTTGTTTTTCTAGTGGGCTGGTTTTAGTGTTGATGAATCTATGGATTAAATAAAACGATTGCGGCTAATTCTTCACATAGTTATTCACAGAAAAGGTGAATAAATGTGGTCTAGGTCTCACTATTGTGTGGGTAACTCGAATTTGAGCAAAACTTATCCATATTTGCAGATAATATTCATAAATATAGCGCTTATCACGTCACTAAGTTTGCTCCAATTGGGGATATGTGGAAAAATCAGTGTAATTAAAAATTTAGATAGAGGTTGGCCAGTGATAGATGGCGATGGTTACCGATTAAATGTTGGTATTGTAATCTGTAACAACCATGGTCAGGTCTTCTGGGCTAAACGATACGGGCAACATTCATGGCAATTCCCTCAAGGGGGAATAGATGAAGGTGAAACTCCGGAACAGGCAATGTACCGTGAGTTGTATGAAGAGGTTGGCCTTACTAAAAAGGATGTAAAGATCGTCGCGACAAGTCGTCATTGGTTACGCTACAAGCTACCCAAACGACTGGTTCGGTGGGATTCTAAACCTGTCTGTATTGGACAAAAACAGAAGTGGTTCCTTTTACGCTTAGATTGCGATGAATCGCGTATCAATATGCAGCGTGGGAGTACACCTGAGTTTGATGGTTGGCGTTGGGTGAGTTACTGGTACCCAGTTCGACAAGTAGTTTCTTTTAAGCGAGATGTTTACCGTCGAGCGATGAAAGAGTTCGCATCTTTAGCAATGCCGTTTAAAGAGCGAAAAACAAAAGGAAAACGCAAATTGCGTAGAGGTTAAGCATGCTCAGTCAACTAAGGGAAATAGTTGAACACGTATCAAGAGTTGAAGATGTATCGACGGCACTTGATATTCTAGTTAAAGAGACATGCAGTGCGATGCAGACGGAATGTTGCACCGTGTATTTAGCCAATAATGATATGCA
This sequence comes from Vibrio sp. 070316B, assembly GCF_013114115.1. NCBI lineage: Bacteria > Pseudomonadati > Pseudomonadota > Gammaproteobacteria > Vibrionales > Vibrionaceae > Vibrio > Vibrio sp. 070316B. The sequence goes on from NZ_VTYC01000055.1 coordinate 5,011, forward strand.
GCGCCTTGAGTTGATGGCAACTCAAGGCCTGATCTTTGAAGGTAATAGTATTCACATTGGTTTCGACGAAGGCTTAGTTGGCCTCGTGAAACGAAGTGCTGAACCTATTAACCTTGCACAAGCGTCTGCTCACCCTGCTTATAAGTTTTTTCCAGAACTTGGAGAAAACATTTACCACTCTTTTCTTGGTACTCCTATTATCCATCGCAAGCAAGTGCTTGGCGTATTGGTTATTCAACAAAAAACACCTCGTTTATTCAGCGAGATGGAAGAGTCATTCCTCGTTACGCTCTCAGCTCAACTTGCGGTTATTGTCGCGCACGCTCAAACCCAAGGTCATTGGCTGTTGGAACAACAAAAGCTGCCAGGCATCAAAGGTATTGCTGCTTCATCTGGGGTAGCGATTGGTGATCTGTGGTGGGACAACACCCAACCTGAATTAACGGATGTGTATCCTGCTTCGACGCTCAATATCGAGCGCGAGCAAGAGTTATTGGCAGTGGCGGTTGAGAATGCCCTCAATGACTTCAAGCGCATGCGAAAGCGCTTAGACAGTGAAATCAATAAAGACGCATTGGCGATCTTTGACCTGTTTACGCACTTACTCAACGATCCTATGTTGCGTAAGGATCTAAAAAGCCAGATTCAGAAAGGCGATAAAGCGGACTGGGCACTAAGGCAGGTGGTTGAGAGCTATTCCAATCGCTTTGCTCGTATGTCGGATGTGTATCTGCGTGAAAGAGCACAGGATATCCGAGAGCTCGGTCAAAGGCTGTTGTACTTCCTTCACAACTCTGAGTATGAGCTACGTACCTTAGATAAGCCGATTATTCTGGTGGTTCGTGAGTTAACCGCTTCAGTATTAGCGTCGATTCCAAAAGAGAAGCTGTTGGCAGTGATCTCTTTGGAAGGGGCGGCGAACTCGCACGCTGCTATTTTATCTCGCGCGCTTGGTATTCCTTCGGTGATGGGGGTTAGCATTAACCTCGAGCAAGCGAATGGTAAGCAAGCCATCGTCGATGGTTATAGTGGCGAGATCTTTATCGAGCCGACCAAGAACCTGCTCAAAGAGTATCGCGGGCTGATTCTTGAAGAGAGTGAGCTCTCCTCAATGGTCAATCGCGAGCTGTATCTACCTGCGAAAACCCAAGATGACCAACAGGTCGAAATCCTACTTAATGCAGGTTTGAGTGCTGATACCAATATTGCCATCAACCAAGGTGTAGATGGCGTTGGTTTGTACCGAACGGAAATCTCGTTCTTGTTGCAACAACGTTTCCCATCAGAGGATGAACAGTTCAAGCAGTATCGCTCTGTGCTTTCGAGCTACCCAAATAAGCAGGTGGTGATGCGTACGCTCGATATTGGTGGTGATAAGGCATTACCTTACTTCCCAATCGAAGAGGACAACCCCTTCCTTGGCTGGCGTGGTATCCGTTTTACGCTGGATCATCCAGATATCTTCATTATTCAACTGCGTGCCATGCTACGTGCGAGTTGTGAAAGCCATAACTTGAGCATTCTGCTACCGATGATTTCGGGCGCTCAGGAGTTGGATGACGCCCTGCAGTTGATTGAGCAAGCCTATGATGAAGTGCATGAACTTGATAATCGAGTACGGATGCCCCGTATCGGTATCATGATTGAAGTGCCTTCGATGCTCTACTTGTTACCACTGATTGCCGACAAGGTCGATTTTGTTTCTGTCGGTACTAATGACTTAACCCAATATTTATTGGCCGTTGATAGGAACAATTCCCGCGTCTCTGATGTCTATGAATCTATGCACCCGGCAGTGATCATGGCATTGAAACAAATTCATGATACTTGTAAGCAATATCAATTACCTGTGTGTATTTGTGGCGAGCTAGCCGGTGATCCAATGGGCGCATTGTTACTGCTTGGGTTGGGGTATCAGACGTTAAGTATGAACACCTCGAATGTTGCTAGAACCAAATATTTGATTCGCCAATCTAACTTGAGCGAATTACAGGATTTGGCAAATAAGGCACTTTCAAAGCCGTATGGCAGTGACATCTATAGTATGATGCTGAACTATTTCGAAGAGCGTGAATTTACAGGCTTCATTCGAGCAGGTAAAAAATAGGAATTAACGTGTCATATGAACTCATAGGCTTGCTAGCAGGCCTTGGTGCTGTTGTTGGTGTTTTAGCTGGCTTGCTGGGTATTGGCGGTGGGTTGCTGGTGGTTCCGGCATTACTGTTCTTGCTCCCGAAAGCGGGTATCCCTCAAGAGTTTGCAATGCAAATGGCATTAGCGACCTCGCTATCTACCATTATTGTTACGTCAGGATCGTCTGCGATTAACCACTTAAAGTTGGGTAACGTTGAGATATTTGTCGTTAAATGGTTAATGCCAGGGGTTGTGGTTGGCGGTTTTCTCGGTTCTTTTGTAGCTGACGTTATTCCTTCTCAATACTTACCTAAAGTTTTTGGTGTGATTGTGTTAGTGCTAGCACTGCAGATGCTGTTGTCGATTCGCTCTAAGAGCCAAAAAGCGATGCCGGGCTCTGCGACAACCATGTTATGTGGTGGTGGCATTGGTTTGGTTTCAAGCTTGGCGGGTATTGGTGGTGGGTCGTTGTCTGTACCTTTCCTTAACCATCATGGTGTGGAAATGCGCAAGGCAGTGGGCTCGTCTTCGGTGTGTGGTTTCGTTATCGCTATCTCTGGAATGTTAGGCTTTATTTGGCATGGCTCGTCTGTCGAGGGGCTGCCTCCGTTTAGCCTCGGCTATGTCTACCTGCCTGCCTTGGTTGCGATATCGTGCACATCAGTACTAACCACACGAGTGGGGGCGAAGCTGGCTACGCAATTACCAACACCAGTACTTAAGAAGTTCTTTGCGGTATTTTTAATGTTTATAGCAGCGACCATGCTGCTGTAGTGTCTTTCGTTAGCGATTGAGCTAACCGTTATTCAATTTAGATAGAGAGCCAAGTATGTCTCAGGGTTTTATTGAATTCCCAAATATCGATCCTGTTCTTATTGAACTAGGACCAATCTCAGTTCGTTGGTACGGCCTAATGTACCTTGTCGGTTTTATGTTTGCTCTTTGGCTAGCAAATCGCCGAGCTGATCAGCCGGGTAGCGGTTGGACTCGAGAGCAAGTATCAGACTTATTGTTCGCTGGCTTTCTAGGTGTGGTACTTGGTGGTCGTATTGGCTACGTGTTGTTCTACAATTTTGACCTTTTCTTAGCGGATCCACTGTATCTATTTAAAGTATGGACTGGCGGTATGTCTTTCCACGGCGGCTTGCTGGGTGTTATCACCGCAATGTTCTGGTATGCGAAAAAGAATGGTCGCACCTTCTTCGGCGTTGCAGACATGATTGCACCATTGGTTCCATTTGGTTTAGGTATGGGCCGTCTAGGTAACTTCATGAACAGTGAACTATGGGGCCGTGTTACGGATGTGCCATGGGCAATTGTATTCCCGAATGGCGGTCCACTTCCTCGTCACCCATCTCAGCTTTATGAAATGGCACTTGAAGGGATCGTGCTGTTCTTCATCTTGAACTGGTTTATTAAAAAGCCTCGTCCTCTTGGTTCTGTATCAGGGTTATTCCTTGCAGGATATGGTACATTCCGCTTCTTAGTAGAATACGTACGTGAACCAGATGCTCATTTAGGCTTGTTCGGCGGGTTTATCTCTATGGGACAAATCCTATCACTGCCAATGGTTATCATCGGTGCGCTGATGATGGTATGGGCATACAAGCGCGGTCACTACAAAGACGAATTACCACAACAAACGAAGTAAGGAATTGGTGTGAAACAGTATTTAGATCTCTGTCAGCGTATCGTTGATAACGGTACTTGGATTGAAAATGAACGCACGGGCAAGCGCTGCCTAACTGTGATCAATGCTGACCTTGAATATGATGTTGGTAACAACCAGTTCCCACTTGTCACTACACGTAAGAGCTTTTGGAAAGCGGCAGTTGCTGAACTGCTTGGCTACATTCGCGGTTACGACAACGCTGAAGATTTTCGTAAGCTAGGAACGAAAACTTGGGATGCGAATTCGAACCTGAATGAAGCATGGCTGAATAATCCTTACCGCAAGGGTGAAGATGACATGGGCCGTGTTTATGGTGTTCAAGGCCGAGCATGGGCAAAGCCTGATGGTGGTCATATCGACCAGCTGAAGAAGATTGTTGATGACCTGACAAACGGTATCGATGACCGTGGTGAGATCTTAAACTTCTACAACCCAGGTGAGTTCCACATGGGATGTTTGCGTCCGTGTATGTACAGCCATCACTTCTCTCTACTGGGTGATACTCTGTACCTAAACAGTACTCAGCGCTCTTGTGATGTACCACTAGGCCTGAACTTCAATATGGTTCAAGTGTACGTGTTCCTAGCTATCATGGCGCAAATCACGGGTAAAAAAGCGGGTGTGGCTTACCACAAGCTAGTTAACGCTCATATCTATGAAGATCAACTGGCGCCAATGCGTGATATTCAGCTAAAGCGTGAGCCTCTAGCTGGCCCTACATTCCACATCAACCCAGAGATTAAGTCTCTAGAGGATTTAGAAACTTGGGTAACAATGGATGACTTCTGGGTTGAAGGTTACGAGTGCCACGAAGCGATTAGGTACCCATTCTCGGTTTAATCGTATCCGTTTGTTTGATTGAAAGGCTGCCACTGTGCAGCCTTTTTTATTTGTGATACTTGGCTTGCTTACTATTTATAAAACCAATAATCTTGTGGGGTCTTTTCTAACTACAGAACTACTATGACTCGCTCGCATTGCTTTGTATTGCAACACGATTTTCCTATTGCTTTCTACCCTGATAAAAATCAGTTAGTGGTGGATAGCGAAGCGATTCATTTAGAGCCTTTGCAAGCTAAATTGCTGAGTTATTTCATCGAAAATCGCGGGCAAGTGGTTAGCACTCGGCAGATAGCCGCGGATGTGTGGCAAAGAACTCAAGTGTCTGACAACTTGGTCAGACAGGTCATCAGCTTGCTGCGCAGTCAGCTTCAGGATAAATCACGTCCGTATCGGATTATTCAGACCATTCCTAAGCAAGGTTACCTGTTCGATGTTGAGGTGACTCAGTCGAGCGTCGAACCAACTCCCGTTGAGGGCGTCTCTCAACCTGAATCTACCCCTTTTGTTGCTAAGTCGAAAAAGAAAACCATCGCCCTGATTACAACCGCAGTATTCTCTGTTGGCTTAATAGCAACTTGGGCGTGGCAAACCGATGTCCCAACCAGTGGCACTGCTGTTGTTTCTGCTCACCAAAGTGATGTGATTCCTGTTTATATCCATGACATAACCCTAGATTCTTCGAACGATTATGAGATGTCAGAAAGCGTCTATAACTATCTTTTCTATGGGCTGAACTCAGCTAAAAAACTATCGGGTTACCACTTTTCTCAGCTATCGAAACAGGGGAAGCAATCACTGGCTAATAATGGTGTCGAGCTCAAAGGTTGGCTTAAGCAAGAGGGGGGTGACTATGTGTTGAGCGTGCTTGTACAAAACAATCGCCAACCGAATCAAAGTCAGAAGGTGGAAAAGACCTTTAGCCAAGATAACTTCTTCGATGCCATTGGGGATGTGATTCTAGAGATCAAAGCCATTATTGCTCCTATGAGCTCAGAATACGGCGTAGCGAGTCATCGCGTGACCTCTATTGATAACTACGATGATTGGAGTGTTATCTCTGAGGGGATATCGTTGTTCTACCAAGGTAAAGGTGGTCAGCCATTTGAGGAAATAGCACTTCAGTTGGATACGATTCAACAACAAGGGCGAGATAATTATCTGGTCAATGCCTTGCTGTCGTATTCGGAATCTTTGGCTTATTTGCAAAGCCATGAGCAAGAAGATCGCGAACATGCGCTACAACTGGCAAAGCAAGCCTTCGAGATGAACCCGCGTTGTGATATCGCGAATCTAACCCTGGGTCTTGCACTGTTAATCAACCAACATGCCAACCAAGCTTTCCCTTACCTTTTTTATGCAGCCGAAAGCACACCGAGCCCAATCAGTTTTTATCTACTAAGTGTCGCTGACAAGCTGTCGGACAACCCAAAAGGTTCGCAATACAACTATCAACGCTACACCGAAGTGAAAAAAGAGCATAACGGTCAACTGTTTGATCTTATTGAATCTTTATAAAAAACAAACTTTTTCTAAATGCCTAAACTCCCACTTATGTGAAGGTGTGAGGGAGCGCTGGTGGCATGGGAGTTAGGTTGGTTTTCCCAGTCCTAATGGGCTTCTTAACATGTTTGTTTATTGTTTGTAGTCAGCCTTGATTGCCTTGCATCAAGTGTAAACACGCCGACTTCCACATACTGGTCCTCAAATCATTCATTATTTGGGGTACACACATGTTGAAGAAATTTGCTTTTCAGATCATACCGATTCAGATCTTTTTATTCGTCTTTTGGTTCAAAAATGGCTTTATCGATAAAGTGATGGGCGTGTTACTTGGCTTTGTTACACCTGATACCGCTTATGCAGGTGATACCTGGGCTGGTTGGAAAGGTTATATTGTTGGCACTTGGGATAAGAGCCAAGTCGGTCATGTTTTACTTAGCCCAACGTTCGACTTTATGTTTCCGATTCTAATTGCGTTGCAATGCGTTCCATTTTTACTGGTTATTCGCTCGGTGTTTGCCGGTGAGTTCATGGTCGGTAAAGAGCGTCCGTGGTTACTTTATGCTGCTTTCTCTTCCCTGTTTGTGACTGCTTGTATGGCGTTTACTCAAACCATCACTGGCGCGAGTGACGGACAGTATTTATGGCAATTTATCGGCTTTGGCATGGTTGCGATCATGTACCTGCGTAATGAGCAGGGTAAGTAAGCGTTTTTTAGATGCGAGTAAACGGGATTCGAGATGCGAAGAGCTAAGAGTAGAAATGAGTAAATGAGATTAGGAATACGAAAAACATACCTAGGTTTGAGTCGGCGATATACCAAGTACGACTATCACAGTTCATGTTTTTCGTTACTCGCTTACCCGTATCTCTAACCTGCTTCTGACTCTTCGTTACTCGTTTACTCGAATCCCGCATCTTTTTTTGTTTCCCGCATCTGCTCTTATAAAAGAAAAAGCCCGCAACCTGAACTGACCCCCAATAGTTGGACACCAATTATTGGGGGTCTTTTTATGTCCAAATATAGCCGAGAGCTAAAATGTATCATTGCTAAGCAATATTTAGATGGC
>NZ_VTYC01000056.1:0-11733 GCF_013114115.1 Vibrio sp. 070316B
GATTTCAAAAAGAAAGAAGATATTTTTTGCTAAATCGATGCCGATGATTTTATGCTGAGTCATGGTCTTCTCCTTTTACTTCGGACCTGAACACTCCAAGCATGGCTTACAGTCATGTGAAGTGGTAGGGGGAGACCATCTCATCACCTTAACAGGGCGCTAAGTTGCAAAGGAGGTCCTGTGAAGGATAAAGAGAAAATTGCATTATTTATTGACGCTGATAATGCTCCAGCGTCAAAGATTGATTCGATTCTATCCGAACTTGCTAAGTTTGGTGTTGTTAATATTCGTAAAGCATATGGTAATTGGAAGAACTGCTCTCTTAAGTCATGGGAGGATGTTCTCCATGACTACGCAATACAGCCAATTCAACAATTCGATCTAACTAAAGGCAAAAATGCCACTGATATTGCTTTGGTAATTGACGCTATGGACGTTTTGTATACAAAGGATGTTGATATCCTCTGTATTGTTTCATCGGATTGTGATTTTACTCCTTTGGTAACTAGGGCCTTAGCTGACGGCAAATTTATCATTGGGTTTGGTGAGAGGAAAGCACCGGCAGCTTTTGTAAATAGTTGCTCTAAGTTTCTTTACCTTGATCAAGAAGACACTGTAAATAAGCCCGTTCAAAAACGGAGCCAAAGTATAAAAAGCGATACGAAGTTAATGAACTTACTTAGGCAGGCTATCGATGCTGTTGAAGAAGATGATGGGTGGACAATGCTAGGTCATATTGGTTCTCATATTTCAAATCACGCATCATTTGATCAGCGCAATTATGGTTTTAAAAAGTTAAGCGATTTGTTTGCAGCTATCGACTTATTTGAAATGAAAAAGACCAATGGCTCAGTGTATTGGGTTAGAGACAAGAAGAGAGTTAAGAGCTTAGGTAAAGTGAAGTAAGCATCTTCACAAATTGTAACTTAACAAAGCGTTTAAGACTGATTCCCAACGCTTGGCATTTTCGGTTTGCTTTGAATTTAGTGTTTACGGCACAATGGTTTAGGTAGGGTGGTCTGCGTTGCTCACCACTTAACGCGGCGTTAGGTGTTCTATTGGTATCAGGGGGAATATGTTTAAATTCGTAAGGTTGATAGTGCTATCAAATTTATTAGCACTGCTAATTGTGGTTACTTTCGAGTATTTCACGGGCTATTTGAAACTATCATTTTCTAGCGATTATGCGTTCTATTCAATGCTAATCCTTCTTGCTCTGGGTTCACTTTTGTCTTTTTCCGGTCATAAGGTCGGATATAGTGACCCTAGTAACATGGCTGGCGTTTCTGCTAGTTCGCTAATTGAAAACGAGTCTGCTAAATCAACCATTGTGACAAAATTAGAGAGTACGTCTGTTGGGCACAGTTTATTGATCGCTAGTTTGTTCCCACTACTTTATTGCCTGCTATCGTAGTCATCACCTAACAAATTGTTCAACTGGATTCCAAAACGCTCGGCACTTTTGTAATGGTCGGCTTTTGTGGTTAAGGTTGTCATATTTAGTTTTGTGGTCAGCGTTTTCTCACCAATTAACAAGGCGTTATGTTGAATAGGACTTCAAAGCCCACAGTTATTCAGCTAATCTCTTCTTCCACACAATATCTTAGGTATATATATGATTGATCACGTTACAATTTCCGTCAGTGATTTGGAAAGAAGCAGGAAGTTTTATGAAGAAGCTTTTAGCCCTCTAGGGTACAAAATTGCGTTTGGTGAGAAAGGTAAATTTTGGGCTTTCGACATCGGTAAGGGCTTCTTATTCGAGATCTGTAGTGCTAAGACTGAAGGCGCTTTAACGAGCTTTCATATTGCCTTTCGTGTGGCGAGTCAGCAAAAGGTTCGAGAGTTTTATGACTCAGCTATTTTAGCAGGGGCGCGGGACAACGGAGCTCCAGGACCGCGACCTCACTATACCGAGAACTATTATGCCTGCTTCGTTCATGATCCAGATGGTCATAATATTGAGGCTGTCTTTGACACATGGAAGTCTTGATGAAGTTGAAAATGCAGTAAAAGTTTAACGTAAAACACGTGCTGAGTTTCAACATAACAAGAGACTATGGCGTCAATAGTTAATTTTTGACGCTATCTTTATCCCACATTGCGCCGTCTCTTAGCATTGAATTGAGTGTCACAACCATCTTTCTCATGCAGGCAACTATCGCTACTTTTTTAGGTTTTCCTGCCGCAAGTAATCGTTCATAAGTAGCCTTAAATACAGGGTTGCATTGGATAGCCGACATCATTGCCATGTACATGACTGTTCTAACTTGAGGTCGACCTCCTTTTATCATCCGTTTGCCTTTGAAGCGTCCGCTCTCTCTTGTTATAGGTGCTACGCCAATGAGAGAAGAGGCTTGCTTGTTAGTGATAAAACCGAGTTCGGGTACATTGCTAATTAGGGAGGCGGCTAAGATCTTTCCTACGCCAGGCATGCTTTGAAGGATGGTGTTCTTAGCTTGATATTCAGGGCAGCTCTCAATCAGCTTTTCTATCTTTGCCTCTACTTTTTCAAGCTGATTTTTTAGAGCGGTTAGAATCGGAGTAATATTCGATGAGATGTTCTTGGGTAATATTTGTAGTCGGTTTCTTTCCATGGTTTGTATGGTGAGTAGTTGGTTCCGCCTCGTGACTAAGTCACTCATAAGGCGTATGTTTTCGCTTTTTAGCTTGGTAAGTTCGGGCTGAACTCGTTCGGCATAATGTGCGATGAGTTCGGCATCTAAACGGTCGTTCTTAGCTCGTTGACCAATGGCTTCAGCAAACCTTTTAATACGTAGTGGATTGGCAACGACATAAGGCAATTTAGCTTTATCACAGGCGAGTATGAAGGGCATTTCTAATCGACCTGTAGCCTCGATGACGACGCGTTGAGGTTTGTGTTTCTTAATGATTTTAATGGCATCGCTGATGCCTTTATCGGTGTTTGGTACGGTGAAGTAAATGTCGAGTGGACGGACATAGATGTCTAATTGTGACTTACCAGTATCAACGCCAACATTAATGTTTTGAAGTGTGTTTGTATTCATAATAAGCTAACTCTTGCTTGCAAATGCGGGCTCGAGACCCAGAAGACTATTCGAGTGTGGTGCTTGGAGTTCTATCTGACGTTCGTACTTGTTACCGGTCTCTCAATAGAGGAGCCATCGTTTAATCGAACTACCAGATAGAAGAACTTTAGTTGCAGCTAAAGTCTGGGTCTCACCTTACCCGATTGGAGTGCTTATTATCCATACAAGCGTTTAAGACAGAGTCGCAATGCTCGGCATTTTCGGTTTGATTTGAATTTAGTATTACGGAACAATGGTTTAGGTAGCGCGGTCTGCGTTGCCCTCCACTCAACGCGGCGTTATATCTAATTTACATCACACATTTGTGACTGTATGGATGTACATGGTTTTGTGTTGTTATATTATTCACCGGTTTTTTAGTTATAGAGTTATAAAATGACCAAGTACCTAGAAGCTGGCATCAGAGAGCTAGTCGAAGAATTTGAATCTAATGGTAAACCTTGCCCTTCAGCACAAACAGTCGCTGATCGCCGGGCTGGCTATATTGGTAGCACTGTACTAGCTGGTGAAAGTCCTAAAATTGAAAGCGAATACTTAGATGTAATTAATAGTATTCCGGTTAAGATTTACAAGCCTACAGATGAAGTGAACTTACCTATAACAGTCTATTTTCATGGAGGTTGTTTCATCAGTGGTGGCTTTGAGACACATGATGCTCAGCTAAGACAAATTGCTCTTCTATCCAACTCGATAGTTATTTGCATTCAATACAGGCTTGCACCTGAACATGCTTATCCAGCGGCACACGATGATGTATACCAAGCTGTACTTGGTGTTAAGGAGCAAGCGCACAAGTATGGTGGTGATTCAGAGCACTTAGTATTTATTGGCGATAGCGCCGGAGGACAATTAGCTTTGGCTACGACGCTTAGATTGAAAAAGCTAGACCAGTGGTTGCCACGTCAGCAAATTCTTATTTACCCAATGCTGGATCCAACAGGCAATTCGAAAAGTTACAGAGAAAATGGTTCAGATTATATTATTACGGCAAATATGCTTCTTTCTGGTTTCGAGTTATACGCGAATTGTAGCTCTAAAGAAATTGTTGAACCAGAGCTTAACCTTTTAAACAGTGATTTCAGCGGTCTGCCCATCACAACTATTATTACCGCGGAGTTTGACCCGCTACGTGATGAGGGTGAGCACTTATACAAATTGATGCTTTCACAAGGCGTTGAGGCTTACTGCGAACGTTATTTGGGTGTGATTCATGGTTTCTTTCAGTTGTCTGGCGTTTGTAATTCGGCAAAACGCTGTATCACTTCAATTTCAAACCAAATAAAAAACTAGATATAACAAACTGCTCAAGATGGATTTGCAACGCGTGGCATTTTTACTATGTGTTGCGTTTAGTGTTTAAGGTGGTAGGAGGTGGCGTTGGTAACACCTTAATGCGTCGTTATGTACCACATGAGGATTTATGGAACTAGCTAACTTTAATGACGACTTTTGGCACCTAAGGAATGGAGAAAAATGTCATAGAGACAATCCTGATACCTTTTGGATTCCTTCCTTAAACGAGCGGAGAGCGCTGAAAGTTGGAGATGCAGCTAAAATAATCTTGGAAATTGAGTGTGAAGATGAAATGGGTCGAGTCCAGATTGAATCTGAGCGAGGGTACGTAATTATATCTGAAATCGTTGACGATAAGTTTATTGGTATTCTGGATTTCCAACCTTGTTGCATCGAACCTAACGAGGAAAGTGTATATCTTGGGTTTGGGGTTGAAATCCCGTTTGGTATAGAACATATAATCGATATAGATCGACCACCACAAGACTATGTCGACTGGCAATTAAATCGGAAACCTGAAAAAGTCTGGTATCGTCGGTGATAAATAACAAGCGTTCAAGACGAATTCCCAACGCTTGGCAGTTTTGGTTCAAAGTGTTTTGTGTAATCGAGAGCTAAAGAAAGAATGAAAGTACTGATAGCAGGATCTAATGGGTATATTGGTAGCCACGTGACTAAATTGTTTGTCGAATGTGGCTTTGAAGTTTCGACATACAGCAGGACTCGCGGTGTCTTATCTTCTATTCGGAGGCTTAACCAAGCCCCATCAGATTTCTCTGGTTACTTTGATATCGTTATAAATTGTGCTCGCCCACATTGGTCAGAATTTTCGTCGGAGGAAATAGCTGATTTAGAGTCCAAGCTGCTAACTCAGTTGGATAGATTCGCAGCTGAAGGAGCGACAAAAATCCACACATCGGGTGTTTGGTTATTCGGTAATGCTTCTTACCATGACCTCAAAGAATTTAGGCTTAAGCCTCTAGAGGTGGTGAAACCGGACACAGTTACAATAGGCTACGCTATCAAGAAGAACTGGCATGTCGTTTACTGTCCTAGTTTGGTTTATGGTCGAGAAAACTGCCAACTAAAGCGAATTGTAGATTCTTTATCCGACCAAACTCTCCAAGTAGCGATACCATCTAAAGGTAATAACCAATATATTCATGTTGATGACATCGCTAAATTTTATTTGGCACTGGTTCGAGGTAAACGTCCCGCTATACAACATTTTATTGCTGAGATTGAAGGGTATAGTCCTGAAGCTTTTTCCCAGCTGTTACTAGACTGTCAAATCGTAAAGCGGGTTCATCAGATCAGTTGGGGTGACTTTGAGAGACAACATGGCGCTTCGGCAGCCGAAATTGAAAAGCTAAATCTTTACCTTCCAATTAGTCCTTTGTTTGAACCGACAGAGTCATTGAGGAAGTACATAGAAAATTATACATAACAAACTGAACAAAATTGATTCGTAATACATGGCATTTCATACCTCACATCATAACTAGACGCCATATATACGCACATATCCACAAAGGCTTAAAACAGATGGTTATCAATGACTATATAAAAAATACGGAGTTTACAGAGCTCCCTAATGATTTACTCGATATCAGTAAGGTGCCTGATGATATAGCGGGTATATGTAAATTTGTTCAAGGGAACCTTATTCACTCTTATTGGCTTGAGCACTATGGTGTTGAGGCTGACCCCTTAAGTAAACTGACAGAAATGCAGACTCGGCATGCTAAAGACTTAGTCTCTTTAGCAATGTTGAAATCAGCTGAGCCTTCTCATACGTTCAAGAAGCCAAACCACCGAGTTATCAGTATTTGTAGAGACTTTTCACTGCTGGTTTGCGCTATTTTGAGGGCGAAAGGGTTACCAGCTCGGCTAAGGAGTGGGTTTGCGACTTATTTGACTCAGAACCATTTTGAAGATCACTGGGTATGTGAGTACTGGAGTGAAGGGAAAGGGTGGGTATCCGTGGATGCTCAGCTAGACGACGTTCACCGACAAGTGTTGCAGTTTGAATTTGATCCGTGTGATGTACCGTCAACAAACTTTATAGTGGCAGGCCAGGCTTGGAAGTTATGCCGTGAAAACGTGGAGTCTGCTGATAGTTTTGGTTTTCGAGATTTTAAAGGTTTAGCGTTTATCAAAGGGAGCCTCATTAGAGACTTGTATGCATTATCAAAATTTGAAATGCACACATGGGATACAGGGTGGGGCATACTGCCTAAATTCATTAGCCCAATTTCTGGAGAGTGGGAATTAACTCTGCTAGACGAACTTGCAGAGGTCAGTTGTTCTTCAGATAGTGTTAAAGCTCTTGATTTAGTGAAGTCGTGTAATGAAATAAGGCTTCCAAGCGGCTGGGATTGTTCTCAGTTTCCGACATTGAGTGAGCTCTATGCTTCACTGTAGCTATGGCGTACGAAAGCAAGGAAATTAAACTTGATTTATATTCCAGTGATTTTATCAGTCGGAGAAAGGTGAACACTGTTCTGAGAGTATTTTAGTTTGGTATCTGGTGGGTTTTTGAGCCATTTCATTCATTTTAAAGGAGTAAATAGTGAGTTCTGAAAGGATAAAAAATATTGTTTTCGACATCGGCAATGTCGTCGTTCGTTGGTCACCTGAAGAGATTATTCGTCTTACTTTTGGAGATTGCGCATCAGCAGAAGAGAAAGCGAAGTCTGTATTTCAGTCTGATATTTGGTTAAATCTAAACAAAGGGCTGTTATCTGAAAATGATGCAAAAACCCAATACCGTGATGTGCTAGGTTTCACTGAATTAGAATGTGAACGTCTATTTTACTACGTTAAGCAAACCCAAATCTTGATTTATGGCTCCGTAGAGCTTGTTAGACGTTGTAAATCTGCAGGTTATAGAGTTTTTGCATTGACTGATAACGTCCATGAAATTGTGTCTCATTTAAAAGCAACATATACATTTTGGGACTTATTTGAAGGCGCTATTGTTTCCGCTGAGGTTGGTCTACTTAAACCTCAAGTTGAAATATACGAATCATTGCTCTATCAGTATGGCTTAGAGGCATCAGAAACCGTTTTCATTGATGATATGCCATATAATGTGGCTGGCGCAGAGTCAGTTGGTATGAACGCAATTCTCTTTAAAAACACTTATCAATGTGCACAAGCTTTGAAAGCACTGGGTGTCCAACATTGACAATATAATTGTCACTAGATCGCAAAGCCTGATTCATGGTTCTCGACATTTGTTGTTCGAATTGGTTGAAATATCTATCCTCAAGATCAGGTTTGACGGCTTTGTTTAATGAAAATATTTTGCTATCAAAATGGAGGTAACTTTGAGAACAGAAAAGCTAGATTTAGAGCACCTTCCCCTTCAAAGTGAACTAATTCGCTCTGTTTGCTCAGCCTTTATGGTAGAAAGTGACGTAGTAGCGGCTGTGCTATTAGGCTCATTAGCAGCAGGGAGAGGTGACCGAGTTTCGGATGCTGATATTCTTATTTTTACGAAGAACAACTTCCATAAATCTGCCAATAAGTGCTTCTCAGTTTTTGAACACGACAAGGAAATATTTTACCTACTTGACGGTTTTCACAATGATAATGCTTACTTTAAAAAGTATATCTTCAATGATTTAACGAGTACCGAAGTTCACTGCTTAGATTTGAGTGAACCGTTCAGTATTTCAAAGCCATTCAAAGTTCTATTCGATAAAACAGGCATCATCGAACAAAGGGTAACCAGTGAGCCCGCTCCAAAGCATGAGGATTTTCCTGCCTATACGAATGGTGATAAAGGCCTTACTTGGGAACTTTTTGATTGCATTAAGTGGATGAGTCGAGGGAACCATGAGTTGGCTAAGAACCATTTAAAGAAGCTTGTCGATAAACTTGAACCGACTGCATTAAAAAAAGAACGATAGTTTATTCTTTGCGAGAGCATAATTTTTTCAACCAAATTAAGGACAAATCATTGGATATCATTTTTACTCACTCGCCGAGCCCTCAAGATATCGATCAGATTTACCAAGGGCTAGGTGATTTCAATCGAAGATTTATACCAGAAATCACAGATGAGTCTTTTGCTATTTTTGTTCGCGATAAATCAGGAGAAATTCTCGGAGGTTTAACTGGTTTTATCTATATGACTTCAGTTCAAATTAGATTTTTTTGGTTAACAGAAAAGGAAAGAAATCAGGGGTATGGAGCTGCACTAATACGAAGGATAGAGATGTATTGTAAAGAGCGAGAAATACGTAATATTGCAGTTGACACTTATACGTTCCAAGCCCCCGACTTTTATGAGTCTCATGGTTTTAAGGAGGTAGGTCGTTATAAGGATTATTTGAAAGAAGGAGTAGACAAAATCTTTTATCAAAAAGCATTAATAGACGGCTAACAAATGGAAGCGTAAGTGACTTATAACTAAGGGTAAGAGGAATCATGGAAGGTGTTTTTGTCGAAAAAGTTGATTTAGGTGAGATTGTACACCTGCTTTATTGCAACAGAGAGTGGGTGAAAAGCCCTTTAGTCATCATCTGTCATGGTTGGAACAATGATAAGTATGAAGGTTCTAATTTGGCGTTAAACCTAGCTCTCCAGGGTTATTCAGTCATCTGTTTTGATTCAGATAGCCACGGTGAGAGGAATGATGGCAAAGCTCAGAGCATGGATAGCCACTCGCGTTTTATTAAAAGGGTGACACAGGTTATCAAGCAGAACGCAAACGACATTGATACACTTATTAAGCATTATCAAGAAGATATTCGGATTGACCCATCAAGGATAGCTCTTGTCGGCATTTCGATGGGGGCACTGTCTACATTCTATTCGCTGACTCAAAATAACCAGATTAAAGTTGCGGTGCCTATTCTTGGTTCTCCTGATTTCGTCGGTTTGGAGAAGTTCGCATTAAAAGCAGATTCGGACAATAAGACTTTTAACGAAGACGAAAAGTTAGCAATTAGGTATATGAAAGAGATCGATCCATGTTTGTATCTTCTTGAAAATGAAAGTCGCCCAATGCTAATTATAAATGGCGAGAGAGATGATTGGGTTCCAGCTAAGTTCGCGAAAGACTTTTTTGAAAAGGTTAAGAGTAAATACGATAAAAATAATACTGAAATTGCGTTCAATTTGGCTGACGAATCACATTATTTTTCGAATGATATGCGTGATCATACGATATGTTGGTTGAATAAACATCTGTAAACTACCACTTATATCTGGAACGAAAAACAGCTACAACCGTCCCTATTCTGATTCATAAGGCTTGGTATTTCTTTTTCCGGTGAAGGGTTCAGTTTGGAATATTTCAAGACTATGTGTTTTTAAAAATCGGCAAAGTACAAGAAATCTAATGTAAAGAGTGATTTATCGATTCAATACGCAAGCTTGAGGGATTCAGATTAAAAGCATTTTAACAGTTCGCTAAGTCTTGAGGTTAGAGAAGCTTATCAATCTTCGCTGTCGAGCTTTGTATCACATCCCACTGAGGAAAAATATGACGAAAGTAAAAGATACTGCAAGCTTAATAGGTGACACTTTTAACCCGTTTCCAGAGCCATACAAATCAATTCTGGGGGACTCTGAATGCAAGGGGCTGGGAGACCTATTTGGCTTAACCCAGTTTGGAGTGAACCTAGAGATACTTGAATCCAATGCGCAATCAGCTTTAAGGCATTGGCACACAAAATCCGACGAGTTCCTATATTTGCTTGAAGGTGAGCTGTGCTTAATCATGGACGGCGGTGAGCAAGTTATGAAGCGAGGAATGTGCGTTGGTTTTCCCGGTGGTGTCGAGAATGGGCATCATTTAGTAAACCGAAGTGACAAACAGGCAAAGTTTATTGTTATAGGTAGCCGCGTAGCAGGTGATAAAGCTCATTACCCGGACGACGATTTTAAGTGGGTAGAAGCAAGTTCTGGTAATTGGGTGGCATGCAGAAAGGACGGCACGCGCTATTAGCCTTTTTCATATTAGTAGATAGGAAGGGAGTTTTGACATTCACAAGACAATTCGAATGCTCAGACCTTACATTTAGGCCAGTGGTCGTTGATGACGCTGTTTACTTGCTCAAATCTGTAGGTTCAGATTTGTTCCCTAAGTCGCTTCCTTTAGCAGACATCAAAACGCTTACACAAGCACGGGAGTGGTGTTTAGAGCGTGCTTTAGAGTGGGAAGAGGGTAAGTGCTATGTTTGGAGTTGTCGGCATTTAAACGATTCGCAAGTTATTGGTCAGGTCACGTTACTCCCTTTGGAAAATTGTCTTGCGTTAGCTTATTGGATTAGCCCCAAATGTTGGGGGAAGGGAATTGCTACGCAAATGTGCAAAGCATTATTGTCACAAGTTCAGAGTTCCGGCTATCAAGGCGAAATTTGTGCTGGTGTTCACTCTTGGAATCACAAAAGCGCTTCGGTGTTGAAGAATTTGGGCTTTCAAGAGATTACCTCTAGTAACGCAAATACTGTGGAGTACCATTTAGCAATGGCTGAATATCAAGTTTAAGAGTTGCTGGCATTTAACCTGTGGTAGTAAGTCTTTAGAGTAACCATCATTAGGTATTGCTTGCCCGTTCCGCTTAAACGCATTTTTATAGGTATTAATAAGGAGTATTTGAGTGAAAGGTAACTGTTTATGTGGCGCTGTCTCGTTTGAGTTGTCAGGCGTGTTACCCCTTATTTATCAATGTCACTGTTCATTGTGTCGCCAAGTCTCGGGGTCTTCATCAAATTCAGCTTTAATTATAAAAGAGTCGCAATTCAAATGGTGTACCGGCGAGCATCAAATTAAGTCATTTTCTACTCATTCGGGTTTTAAATCGGAGTTCTGTTCTCAGTGCGGTAGCCCTGTACCCAACATGAGTTCTAGCGGTGAATCTTATTGGGTTCCAGCTGGTTTGCTAACTGAAGCGGTAGATACAAAAGTTGCTGCCCATGTTTATGTTGGTTCTCACGCTAATTGGGATGTAGGTTTTGTTAACGACGGGATCCCTCAGTTTGAAACAATGCCAAGTGAACAAGATTGGTTAGCGCTAAGCGGGAAATAACTTCGTTAAGTGGGCTTTCCTTTTCTGCCCCAAAAGTAGCCTGAACTTAACCATAGTACTTATAACGTCGTCCATATTATCGTTTCTATTGCTCATTGATGCGCATCGCTACTCAGTTCCGTATATATCTTTATGATTGGTGTTTTTGATATTTAATCAGTGGCTTATAGTCGATTAGTCACTTGTGAGTTAGCTTCATACTTTTGTCGATGCTATGAATAATGATCTGCTCCAGTAAGACTGGACACCGCATTAAGCGACATATTGTTTTTCAAAGTTAACTGGGCTTAGATACCCAAGAGCACTGTGCCTTCTTGTTCGATT
>NZ_VTYC01000057.1:0-7639 GCF_013114115.1 Vibrio sp. 070316B
CTTTTTGATTTTTTTATCACTAGGTTCGATTGTTATTTTTATTGTTATTTTTATTATTAGCGGCGAAGCATAAAATCTCAGCGAGAATAAAAATACATGAAAATATCTAAGGCTTTGCCGTTCGTATTAATGAGCGCGCTTTTGTCGAATACTTCTTTTGCACAAGACGTTAATCACTCGTCGGTTGTTCAAACGGTGTTTTATGACCAAGTGGATCCTCAATACCATGACTCCCTATACCTATTTCAGTTGGTTCTTTCGAAGAATTGCTTAACTTACCGTTCGGAAGAGAATCCTTGTAAGGATTATCTGAAAGAAAAATACGATTCGGTTTCTTCGGATTGGTATCAAGAGCAAGAGCCAATTAAGAAACAATATCTTAATGTCAAGCTCGAGATGATTAGTAATACTAATATCGTTCTTGCCGATGTTCATCATGGAGATCAGGGTTATGTTAGCCCTATTATCGCAGACACGCAGTCCATTATGGACGCTCGTATTAACCCTGAACTACAAACAATCATTCGCCGAGAGCTGGATGAAAACAGCAGTAAAACAGGGCTAGATTTTGTCGGTGCAAAACAACAATTGTTCGTTCAGTATGATAATGAAGCAAAGCGCTTTCATGATGCTGAAATTGAGCAAATAGATTTTTCGTCACCAAAGCCAACAAAAGCAGAGAAAATCCATTATCAAGAGCTGCTGTTTATACAAAAATATCTTTCAGAAAAGTTATCGATGACTACTGCTGAAAGGGAGTTAGACAAGCTTTTAAAGGATGTAATTCGAGACATAGTTAGGTGTGCGGAGTGTACTACTACGCCTATAGTTAAAACTTGGAACAACTCGTACGTGGCCTACAAAGAGGTAAGTCTTTCGGAGGTGATGTTGTTTGGGCTTGAGACGATCCCTACGGGTAACGCAGAAGTTTTATATCCAGCAGAGTATTTTAAGCCTGGTGAACAGGGTGTTTCTGTTATTGAATTTCTTTCAAACCTTCGCTCTTATATTATGCAAAATGAATCGACTTTGTTTGTTTCAAAAGACAAAGTAAATAATGATTTAAAACCTGCAGGTATCGATCCAATCTCTTGGGAAGTGATGAAGAAGAGCGTGTCGGATGTTAATTTGAATTCTGAAATTTGGAAAAAGGCGATGGTTCCTAACATTCGTCGTTTGTTTAATTCATTAGTCAAAATTACAACAGGGCCTACAGGGGCGACTTTTGTAAACTCTGCCTCTCAGGCAATGAATAAGGCTGTTACAACAAACTTTAAGCTGGTCAATATCGGGAAAACATTCAATTTAGCGAGTGCTGTAAATGCGGTTGTAAAACACATTCCTAAAGTGGTCACCGGGGAATCCGAGCGTCATTTATGTAATAGTGACGAGATTGAAGGTAGTGGTTTTACTAATGGCATTACGCTTGAAGAGCTGTGTGTGTATGTTCCTAATTTCCGTAGTCAATCCTTCCCGATTACAGTAGGCTCGTTACTTGATCAAAGTGAAGGTTCTGCGATTGTTGAAGATCTCAGTGGTGGGAATACTGCGATGACTACGCTATATCAAATCCTTCCGTCTGTTATTAACCCTTGGGAGTGGATTTTTAATGGCTTACAAGCGATAAGTGGTGTGGACTTAAGGGTGTATGGCCAGGACATCATGGGTTATCGTGTGACTTTAGTGCATGATAGTGGTGCTATCGTGTATCGAAATATTATGTTTGCAAAGCAAGAATTAGTCTTGTCAAAAGACCAGCTATTTGATGCCGATGTTAGTCATTATACAATGAAAGTGTACAGCAACTTGAATAACAACGAAGTTGCGAACTTCGCTCTAAGTCAAAGTATGTTTGACCGCAGTTATGGTGGCGTAGTCAAAGGCAATAAATTCTATTTTGTTGAAGAGATTTTTGATAACCAAAAGCAGGAATATGTCAATAATGGTCGCGCAATCAAAGTATGTGGTTTACCGCCGCAAAACAGAAATGATGATGAGTTCCTTTATGAGTGTCTAGAGGATAGATTTTACCCTCGTATTATTCCTGATTACTATATGGACAACATGCGTGTAGTACCTAAACCGGAATAAGTATTAACTGACTGATGGTAAAAAATGCCACACGACATAGTGTGGCATTTTACGATTCGTTAAGGGCTGATTATGGTATTAGACTGTCAGCGCTTTTTGTAATTCATTTAAGAATCGAGAAATATCCTCTGCACTAATATCGCGGTGAGTGACAAAACGTACAGGGTTACCAGGTGTCATTGTAATACCTTGTTCGCTAAGTTCACCTGCGATACGGTTGATATCCACTGACTCGTCTAACTTCGCAAATACGATATTTGTTTGAACGAAATCCGGGTTAACCGAGAAGCCTTCCAATTTACTCAAGCCAATAGCCAGGTTTTTCGCGTTCTCGTGGTCAGCTTTGAGCTGAGTAACGTTCTCAGTCAGCGCCATTTTTCCTGCTGCGGCAAGAATACCCGCTTGGCGCATACCACCACCGACCATTTTACGTAGTCGACGTGCTTTAGCGATGTACTCTTTACTACCAAGTAGCAGAGAGCCAATCGGAGCACCCAAACCTTTTGATAAACAAATCGTCATCGAATCGAAGTGTTGTGCGATCTCTTTGATGTGCACGTCTAGTGCCACTGCTGCGTTATATACTCGCGCGCCGTCTAGGTGCATTTGCAAACCGTGTTGGTTTACGAAATCACGAGCTTCCGCTAGGTAAGACATTGGCAGTACTTTGCCGTTAATCGTGTTTTCTAAGCTTAGGAGTTTAGTGCGAGCGAAGTGGCTGTCGTCTGGCTTAATAGCAGCGGCAAGCTTTTTGAAATCAAGAGTGCCGTCAGGGTTGTTCTCGATTGGTTGAGGTTGAATCGAACCCAGTACCGCAGCGCCGCCAGCTTCGTATTTGTAGTTGTGCGCTTGTTGACCACAAAGGTATTCGTCTCCACGCTCACAGTGTGCCATTAGGCCGAGTAGATTAGCTTGCGTACCTGAAGAGGTGAACATCGCGGCTTCAAAACCCGTTTCGTTTGCAGCCCACTGCTCAAGTTCATTTACGGTTGGGTCGTCACCATATACATCATCACCGACTTCTGCGTTTGCCATTACACTGCGCATTGCTTGTGAGGGTTTAGTTACGGTATCAGAACGAAAGTCCATGTTTCTCTCCTAGAGTATTATAGGTAGCCGCAGAGTTGGGCTTTACTTAAACAAGCGATAGTTTTTGTATCGGTGATTTGATCGTGTCGTATTTTGTCGTGCAGTTCTTCTAAGCTCAGCTCGATCACTTCTATGACTTCATCTTCATCACATTCAAAGCGGGTTGTGAGGCTAAGGTCTTTTGCGACGAATAGATGCTGTATCTCATCGCAGAAGCCAGCTAAAGGCGTAACTTGCCCCAAGCTTTGAAAAGAAGTTGCACTGTAACCTGTTTCTTCTTCCAGTTCGCGCTGTGCGCATTCAAGAGGTGTCTCGTTAACTTCCATCGTGCCTGCAGGCAGTTCTAAAAGCCACTTTTTAAGGGAAGGACGAAACTGGTTAATCAGGATGATTTTTCCAGATGAGGTGATAGGAAGAATAACGGCCGCACCAGGGTGATTGATTGTTGTATGTTTTACCACAACGTTCGTAGGGAGCGTCACGGTCTCTTCTATGAGAGAAATACTTTTCCATTGATGGATAACTTTATTCATGCAGTCTGGCCACGTTCCTTGCCAATTTGTCGTATTCGAAAGACGTGCACCACCTTAACTTCTATGGTGTCGAAAATAAAAGAAAATTTAGACATAGTTTTGAATTAAATTTCACACCATCCGTGACTCTACTCTCAAATTTGCAATCTATGATTACATCGAAATTACTGACGTAACCATCTGATATAAATGCAACTCAATAATAAAATACACTTGTAACAAAGTGCTAACAAATGTATAAAAACAAATCTACACTCTTTATTGTCCAAAGATTTTCGGAGTAATGCATGACCCCTTCTATTTCTTCACATGCTGACAAGGCGCTACTCTCTGAAAGAATTAACAAATTAGCGCATGCTCTCTCTGATGGTGTCTACGAAAGAGAAGATACCATTAAGCTCTGTTTACTGGCTGCTTTGGCTGGTGAAAGTGTTTTCCTACTAGGCCCTCCAGGCATTGCAAAAAGTCTTATCGCTAAACGCCTAATCCAAGCTTTCGATAACAGCAGCTATTTCGAATATTTGATGACACGCTTTTCTACGCCTGAAGAAGTGTTCGGTCCTCTAAGTATCCAAGAACTGAAAGACAACGGTCGCTACGTAAGGTTGACTGAAGGCTACCTTCCAACCGCTCAAGTCGTATTCCTTGATGAAATCTGGAAAGCTGGTCCGGCAATCCTTAATACACTCCTTACTGTTGTGAATGAAAAAACGTTCAAGAACGGTAGTGATATTGAACGCGTACCAATGCGCTTATTGGTCTCTGCGTCGAATGAACTTCCAGATGAAGATAGCGGCCTAGAAGCGCTTTATGACCGAATGCTTGTTCGCGTGTTTGTAAACCGCATTCAGAACAAACAAAACTTCAAGTCGATGCTGACGGCAGGCACTTCTCAAGAAGCTGAGATCCCGAAGGGATTGGCGATCACGGATATTGAATATCACCAGTGGCAAAAAGAACTCGACAAGCTTGAACTGACAGATAACGCATTCAATAAGCTGTATGAGTTGAAAACCATGCTAGAAGAAACGGTTAAGCAGCAGGGTTCAACTTCTGAATCCGATCTGTATGTTTCAGACAGACGTTGGAAGAAAGCTGTGAAACTGCTGAAGGCGAGTGCGTTCTTCAGTGGTCGTGACAGCGTAAACCCGCTTGATATTCTTTTACTGCAAGATTGTTTGTGGCACAGCCCAGAATCACGAGATGTGGTTCGTAGTGTGGTCAAAGACTTTGCGTTGAATCGAGCTTTTGATCAACAAGAGTCCAAAGCTCAAATTGAAATGTCACGTGAAGAGCTTGAAGATATCCAAGACGAAGTTGAATCAACACTTTCTGTTTCCCTCTCAATGGAGACAACCAGCGGCCTTCTACGTAAAGACGTTTACCACAGCGATATTAAAAACGCGAAGACGTACAGCGTCGGTAGTGCTTACAACTTAGTTAAGTTAGTTCTGCTGCAAAGCAACATGTCAGTTTCAGAATCAGAGAAAGGCGATAGTCGTTGGGTTTACGTAGCGAAAGATGATTTCGATCGTGTGCTTAAAGAAGGGCACGGAGATATTTACGGTTACGTAAACGAAAACAAGAATCTGTGTCGCTTGAAGTTGGATCTTGATGCATCGAACCAGCTAGTGATTAAAGACATCGCGAACCGCTCGGTATTAGTCAGTGTTGTGACCACTGATGGTTTGGACCAAGAGCTTTATAACAAATGGTTGAGTGGCGCTGAGCGAGCACTTGAGCAGCTAAACGAAGCTGAATTCAAGCTGAAACGAGTGCGTACCGATTTCCACGATGCGCTACCTCACAACTATATTGACCCAGAGCTACCAAAAGCGATGGAGTCAAGTTTACAAGCGGTAACACAAGAGCTTGAGACCGCGAAAGTGAAGAGCAGCAAGATTGCTCAGCGTCTTAAATTTATGAGTCAGTACTTCGAGTAGAGGGGAAAGTATGTTAGGAGCAGACGGTTTAAACCTTGCTTTAATGGTTGCTGACTCAGGCATCATTGATACGGCGATGAATGATCTCATCGCCCGTTCTCAAGTGATGATGGCTGCTGAGAATAAAGGGGTAAAAACGTCGGTGAAAAACCACCTAGTGAAATGGCGCGGTAAAGTAAAAAAACGCGTTACGAAGGTGTGTGAGACCGACCGATTCCAAGAAGAAATCGCGCTTTATCAAGAAGTGATTCACTGGGATGAACCCCAGTTTTTTGATGAGATCGATAATGTCATCAAAAAATTGGAGTGGCACTCAGCGTTTTATCTGCAAGCTAGACGCCTGATGGAAAACAACAAGGGCGTTTATAATGCGATGTTCCCACACTACTTCTGCGATCAGTGGTACCAATCGCTGTCAGATGCTATCAAGCAAGCCCAAGTGACAGAACTTGAAACCAGTAAAGAGAAAGTTTTAGCGGATCTCTACCAACGTATGGAAACCATGAAAAACATGGATAAAGTGACGGAATCTGGTGATGAGGGCAGTGTTGGACGTTTGTGGGATATGGCTTCTGCTAAGTTAAGTAAAACGGACTTAACCGTAATGAAGCGTCACGCCGAGTTTTTAAATAAACACAAAGGTCTACAAGAGATCGCTGAGAAACTGGGTCGTATGGCGGGCATGGAAGACGATCCTTCGTTACATAAAGCCCCTGTAGAAGAGCTGCAGATGGTTGAAGAGAAAAGCGATGAAGCCGTAGACGATATCGTCGGGATTCATGAAAGCGATGATCTTAACAAGATGCTGCCAAACGAAACCATGTTCTTGGCTTACCCAGAGCTTGAAGTTATCTTCTACAAACACTTGGCAGACAAACGCTTACTAAGTTACCGATCCAAAGGTAAGTCTCGTACGTTACGTAAAGTTAAGGCGCAAAAGCCAGACAGTAAACACGTTGATATTGAAAAGGGGCCGTTTATTGTTTGTGTAGATGCCTCTGGTTCCATGAGTGGCTTTCCTGAGCAATCCGCTAAAGCAATGGCCTATGCACTAATGCAAATTGCTCTTGCGGAAGAACGAGATTGTTACGTGATCCTTTTCTCTTCGGAACAGATTACTTACGAGTTAACAAGACAAGATGGCTTACGTGAAGCGAGTGACTTCTTGAGCTATTCATTTCACGGAGGTACAGATTTGGAACCTGTATTGATGAAATCGATCGATTTGATGACAGGCGACAAATACAAGAATGCCGATTTAATCGTACTGTCTGATTTTATTGCCCCTAAGCAGTCTGACGAGATGATCGCTCAGGTTGAAAAGTTGAAGGAACATAAGAACCGTTTCCACGCAGTAAGCCTTTCTAAGTACGGTAACCCTCAATTGATGACCATGTTTGATCATTGTTGGGCATATCACCCGAGCTTGGTTGGTCGCTTCATGAAGAAGTGGTAGACCGCGAGTCACAAATTTAAACCAATTTGCTGTGTGTTTTTTAGCTGAAAAGATCGAACATGCAGCAATTTGATTTAAATGTCAGCAAACAGAATTTAAATTCACTTTTTTGTTTGACTATCTCTCCTTAATCCGTAAAGTAGGCACCCGAACACAGCGGAGTGACTTATTTAGTCAGTAAAGTGTTGAAATAAAAAGGCGCCTTGGCAGAGTGGCTATGCAGCGGATTGCAAATCCGTGGACCTCGGTTCGACTCCGGGAGGCGCCTCCATTATCTCTCTGATCTCTAGAGCAGAATAATGAAAATGCGACACTAGCTCAGCTGGTAGAGCGCAACCTTGCCAAGGTTGAGGTCACGCCTTAAGCCTTGAAGAAAGGGAACCTCGTGTGTCGCTCCAAATTTTGTAATGTTGACTGATGTTTACATTAAGATGGTGTTTTACTTTTCAGTAATCGGCATCGCAATAAAGAATTGCGTGCCCTGGTGGTGGAATTGGTAGACACAAGGGATTTAAAATCCCTCGACG
>NZ_VTYC01000058.1:0-6367 GCF_013114115.1 Vibrio sp. 070316B
TGTAGTACAGATAGCAGCAGTTAGAGTTGTTTTACCGTGGTCAACGTGGCCGATAGTACCAACGTTTACGTGCGGTTTCGTACGTTCAAATTTTTCTTTAGACATGGGGTGTCCCTCTAGGTACGGATTAGGTGGCTTAAAATAAGACCACGCAACCAAAAAAAATGGTTTTCTTTATTAAAGGAGAAGAAGCTTTAGACTGGTGCTAATACCCAGAGTCGAACTGGGGACCTCACCCTTACCAAGGGTGCGCTCTACCGACTGAGCTATATCAGCACACAAAATGAGTTGGAGCGTGCAGCGGGAATCGAACCCGCATCATCAGCTTGGAAGGCTGAGGTAATAGCCATTATACGATGCACGCAACACGTAACTCTGTTTGAGCTATTTAACCTTTAGAATATGGTGGAGAGGGACGGATTCGAACCATCGAAGGCAGTGCCAACAGATTTACAGTCTGCTCCCTTTGGCCACTCGGGAACCTCTCCAAATTTTTGAGCTTTCTCTCGCAGCCTTAAAGGAAGGGAGAAAGTGGTGCCGACTACCGGAATCGAACTGGTGACCTACTGATTACAAGTCAGTTGCTCTACCTACTGAGCTAAGTCGGCACAAGTGGGGCGCATTTTATTGAATGATTTTCCACCTTGCAATAGCAAATTGAAAAAAAGTGCAAAATTCTCTGCTCAAACTTCGAATACGACTATTTAGCTCAAGGTTTCCGTCTTTAACCCGCATCTAGTACAGGAAGATATTTTATTTATCTAGCGCTTGATGTATTTTCCATGCACTTGTTTTGTTATCCACTATAGAGTTTTGTATGAGCCCATTCATGTCATTTGACCGTACACACTGGTCTGAACTAAGGAATTTAGTTCCGATGACACTTTCTGAGAGCGACTTAAAAGAGCTTCAAGGCATCAATGAAAAGCTCACCATGGAAGAAGCTGTGGAGATCTACCTGCCGCTTTCTCGTCTATTGAACCTCTATGTGGCAGCCAGACAAAACCGCAATTCAGTACTTCACCAGTTCCTCGATAAAAAAGAGAAAGCACCACCATTTATTATTGGTATTGCCGGCAGTGTTGCGGTAGGTAAAAGTACAACCGCCCGTCTACTTAAGGCCCTGCTCTCTCGTTGGGAAAACCACCCAAAAGTTGAGCTCGTCACCACTGACGGTTTCTTATATCCAAATGAAGTATTGAAAGAGAAAGGCTTGATGAGTAAGAAAGGCTTCCCTGAGTCTTACGATATTAAGCGTTTAGTTAATTTTGTCTCAGACGTCAAGGCGTGCAAAAGAAACGTCACCGCGCCAGTTTACTCGCATCTAACTTACAACATTACTGATGATGTTAAGTGTGTTGACCTACCTGACGTGTTGATCATTGAAGGCCTAAACGTATTACAGAGTGGAATGAACTACCCACACGAGCCACACCGTGTGTTCATTTCTGACTTCCTGGACTTTTCACTCTATGTGGATGCAGACAGCCAGCAAATCAAAGAGTGGTATATCAACCGCTTTATGAAGTTTAGAGAAGGGGCATTTACCAAGCCGGGCTCTTACTTTAGTCATTACACTAAATTATCGAACCAAGCGGCATTGGATAAAGCAGAAGGGATCTGGAGTTCAATCAATGGGTTGAACCTAGAGAAGAACATCCTTCCAACCAGAGAGCGGGCGCACCTAATTCTAAGAAAAGGTGCAGATCACATGGTTGAAGAAGTACTACTAAGAAAATAGGAAGGTCTAGCTACCTTTCCTTAGTGAGATTTCACCGCCGATATAACTTTCGATACCATTCTCGGTTTTGAGTAACACCGCACCCTGCTCATCAATACCTTGTACGACACCTTCAATTTCTCTAGGTCCAATAATCAGCTTCACATTGCGACCTAAGAAGTTATCCAAGCGGTTCCAACGTTCTACAAAGTTCGACATCCCTTTCATTTCGTAATCAACCAGCGCCTTATCCCATGCGTTTATTAGGGTCTGTGCTAAATGGTTACGATCTGGGACTTGACCATCACACACCTCTTTAAGCGAGGTCCACGGCTGACCAATACCTGAGGTAGCAGGATCCATAGAGAGATTAAGCCCTAAACCAATCACAATATGAGCAGCACCGCCAGATTGCCCCGACAGCTCAACTAAGATTCCCGCAAGTTTCTTATCGTTATGGTAAAGGTCATTTGGCCATTTGAGTTTCACGCCTTCAACACCCATTTCTTCCAGAGCCTCAACAACCGCAACCCCGACAACAAGACTTAGGCCCATCGCAGCTGCCATCCCAGCGTCGAGTCTCCAGTACATCGAAAGGTATAAATTGGCTCCAAATGGTGATACCCACTCCCTGCCACGACGACCGCGACCAGAGGCTTGGTATTCAGCAACACAAACCGAGCCAGATTCTAGCTCATTGGTGCGATCTAACAGGTGTTGGTTGGTCGACCCTATAATAGGGATCAGTTCAAGAGACGCGTTACTATTAGTAGCAGATAGTCGCTCATGGTCCAGCATGTCCAATCGGTCCGCTAGCTTGTAGCCTTTACCCTGTACACGGTAGATATCCAAACCCCACTCTTGAATACCCTTGATGTGCTTGCTTATAGCAGCTCGAGATACCCCAATCACCTCACCGAGGTCTTCGCCAGAATGAAACTCACCATCAACAAGGCATTTTAACAGTGCCAGCTTAGTGCTGTGCTCTCTCATACTAACGCCTCCAAAGCCTTGTCGAGATTTGTCTCACCATCTCTTCCCATAAAGCGAACCTCATGTTCCAGGCGAATATCGAACTTATCTAGCACAGCCTGACGAACTCGTTCTGCTAACCTAAGCACATCAACGGCCGTCGCCTCATCATAGTTGATGATCACAAGTGCTTGATTTGGATGAACCTGAGCGCCACCTTGATTCACACCTTTAAACTGACATTGATCGATCAGCCAACCAGCAGCGAGTTTGATCATATTCTCACTCGCATAGCCCACAATCGTTGGATACTCAGACTGCAAGCGATCAAAATGATCTTTACTGATCACCGGGTTTTTAAAGAAGCTGCCAGCATTACCCTGAACAGAAGGGTCTGGCAATTTGCTCGATCGGATAGCACATACTTCATTAAATATCGTTTGAGGTGAAAGTGTCTCTTCAGACAGACTTTTCAAGGGGCCATAGTGATTACATGGCTGCCATGCTTTCGCTAAAGTTAAGCCAATCGCGACCACAATAGCTTTGCCGTAAAGGGCGTGTTTAAAAATCGAATCTCGGTAACCAAAGAGACATTCCTCTTTGCTTAATCGCTTAACTGTATAAGTATCCAGACAAAGAATATCGACGTATTCACATATATCCTGTAGCTCAACTCCATAAGCACCAATGTTCTGGATAGGCGCTGAGCCAGAACAACCCGGAATCATGGCTAGGTTTTCTAATCCACCAAAACCTTGCTCAACGGTCCATTTAACTAGGCTTGGCCAATCCTCACCACCATTAACATGGAGTAAATGATTGTTGTCCGACTCCGTTAAGGTAATACCAGACAGCTTATTGATAATGACAAGGCCTGCAAAATGCTCAGTGAAAAGCATGTTACTGCCCTTTCCTAGCATCAGCTTAGGCGTAGATTGCCATTTAGGGTCCTGATAAACCGAGATCAACTCTTCAATCGTGGTCACTTCAACCAAAGCATCACAGCTTTGATCAATAGAAAAGGTATGAACGTTTTTTAAACTAGCATTGAGATGGAATTGCATGGCGATATTCAATTAACTTACACTGCGTTCATTCTACAGCAGATAAACCAGTGGCGCAGTGACTGAATGAACAATGTCATCATTACTCAATTAGACCCAGTAAAGGTTCCCCTTGTTAAACGCTTCTATAAAGAGCACTACCCAACAGGGAAAGCCAATAAAAGTGAGTTAATCTATTCACTCTTACTTGATGACGAACTTTGTGGTGTCGTCCGTTTTCGTACGATAGAAGACTCGCGCTTACTGACAGGTATGGCGATCTCGAAGCAACATCGCGGTAAACAGTTAGGTTCCCAACTAATGGAGTACTGTGCAAAGCACACACTCACAGAGAATGATTACTGCTTTGCCTATGCGCATCTTACAAGCTTCTACACTCGACACCAATTTGTGCAGATCGATTCTAAACAGCTACCGAACGCCTTACGGGTTTTATATGAGCGTTATTCAAATAGCGGAAAAGATCTCATTCCTATGCAATATCAGCAAAATTGTTAGAGAATGCCTCGATTATCTAGTATTTGGGGCTATGCCTTTGGTAAAATTAAAGGTTCGCAATTTTGCATATTTTTAAGGTAAAACAGTCAATATGATTGCCAGTAGGAATCCATTCATACAGTTGCCAACCATAGCGCAGAATCCTGATAAGTTTGAAGTACTACTATCAGCGCAAGAGTTTCGAATTCGTCTACTTGATGAGATAGCTCGCGCAACGACTCGTATTAGTTTAGTCGCTTTGTATCTTGAAGATGATGAGGCTGGCCGTGAGATCCTAACTGCCTTATATGAAGCAAAACAAAAGAATCCAGATCTAGATGTGAGCGTTTGTGTTGATTGGCACAGAGCTCAACGCGGATTGATTGGTGCAGAGTCTTCTGAAGGCAATGCAGCCATGTACAAAGAGTTTGCTGAAAAATATCAGCATTCAGTTCCTGTCTACGGCATTCCTGTTCGTGGTAAAGAAGTCTTTGGCGTATTGCACTTAAAGGGCTTTATCGTTGATGACAGCGTGATATACAGTGGTGCAAGCCTCAATAATATCTACCTGAACTATCACGAGCGCTACCGCTTTGACCGCTACCATGTTTTAAACAACGCGACACTGGCAGACTCAATGTTTGCCTACGTGCATGAACAAATGATCTCTGACAGCGCTGTTTACGACTTAGCTGATAAAAACAAGCCAGCTACTAAAGAGCTAAAGCCAGCGATCCGCCAGTTTCGTGCATCTCTAGCCAGATCTCAGTACCAATTTGATGGTCAGGAAGTATCACCAGAGCAAGTTGCCGTAACACCGCTAGTAGGCATCGGCAAACGACGTAATCGTCTTAACCAAGGCATCAATCAACTGGTCGCTCAGGCTAAAGACGAGATCTTCATTTGTACCCCTTACTTTAACTTTCCTCCTAGCCTAGCTAAAGAAGTGAAGAAAGCACTCAAACGTGGAGTAAAGGTCAGCATTGTGGTTGGTGATAAAACCGCGAATGATTTCTTCATCTCTCCAGAGGAAGAGTTTAAAACGATTGGTGGTCTACCATATCTTTATGAGATGAACTTACGTCGCTTTGCTAAAGCTAATGAAGCTCATATTGCAAGCCGCAATCTATCGATTCAACTTTGGCGACACGACTCTAACAGCTTCCACCTGAAAGGCATTTGGGTCGATAAGCGCTATATGCTGCTTACTGGTAATAACCTAAACCCTAGAGCTTGGAAACTAGATCTAGAGAACGGAATCTTTATTCAGGACAACTATCACCACCTAACTGATAAGTTCCAAGCTGAAGTAGATAACATTCTTCAACACACTCAGCTTATTTGTACTTATAAGCAGTTAGACAAAGTAGATAGCTACCCAGAAGAAGTTCAAAAGCTGATTCGCAAGATCACTCGAGTCAAAGCTGACAGAGTACTTAAACAAATACTCTAGTGAATATACACAAGATATGATTTATCAACGCCTAGCAAACGCTAGGCGTTTTTGTATTCATAAGTCGCCTCTCTGTACGCACTCGCAAACATAGTGAGTAACTAGTTCAATCAATACTCGCCATATAATTTTTAGGGGTTCAGCTCCATTGAACACCAGAGAATAGCTTAGGCCGACAGTAGCGAGGACTTGTTATTTGAAGAGCAAAAGACCATTACCTAGAAACGACGAAGGCCTAGTAGTAAGGCTAGGCCTTCTGATAAATGACGAAAGGCGGACACACCTAGTTCGTTCTTTCTGAAACCGGTAAACCTTTTGAGAGACGCTCTCGACCAAAACGCTAACACAGGGATTCAAATGTAAAAAAGCCCAAGAAGTTGTGCGTGGGCTTAGTATGAATAGCTGAACTTGTATTCCATCTGACTAGTACACGAGCGGGACTCATTGGTAGAAGACCAAATTATCAACCCCCAGAAACGACGAAAGCCTAGTCGTAAGACTAGGCTTTCTAAAAGGTTTGATGTAGTTGAGTTGTCATTCTATCTATTCGCCAATTGATTACTAAATATACATTTTTGATAGATGTAAAAAAGCCCTGCTATTTCTAGCAGGGCTTCTCTAATAAGTGGCGGAGTGGACGGGACTCGAACCCGCGACCCCCGGCGTGACAGGCCGGTATTC
>NZ_VTYC01000059.1:0-6272 GCF_013114115.1 Vibrio sp. 070316B
GAATTGCGTGCCCTGGTGGTGGAATTGGTAGACACAAGGGATTTAAAATCCCTCGACGTTCGCGTTGTGCCGGTTCAAGTCCGGCCCGGGGCACCATCTATTTGATTGTTACCTTGTTTGGTGATGCTCAACAGAGTTGTTCTCTTAAAACACTATTGAAGGCGCCTTGGCAGAGTGGCTATGCAGCGGATTGCAAATCCGTGGACCTCGGTTCGACTCCGGGAGGCGCCTCCATCATTCAGAAAAACCAGTCTTAGTGGCTGGTTTTTTCGTATCTGGCGTCTTATTTTTTATCTGCTTATCTGCTTATCTGCATATCTGCTTATCTGCTTATCTGCTTATCTGCTTATCTGCTTATCTGTTTGAGCACTCTGCTTTTACTTTTACTTTTACTTTGTTTTCTACAACTCGCTTTTGTTTGTGACTAAATAATCTTTATCGTTGATAAACCAGTAAATAAATCAAAGTCACAATTAAACATAATGCTCAATTTGTTTCATTGTTTTTTGGGATAACCCTAATAAAAACATGAGTATGGGTGATAGGATTTCTCTTTATATTTCTTTAATTGTTCTATAAGAGGTTCTTAATATGCAATTTAGTCTAAAGAGGAAAATGGTTTTCTCTGTAGTTTTGGCGATTGCTTTTACATCCGCAATTCTTCTTTTTATGGGTTATAAGACATTTCAAAGTAACAGCTGGCAGGCTATAGAGAGTGAAAGTCGTAACACGCTGAACGCCCATGCAAAAGGGATCAGTGATTGGTTTTACGACAAGAAACAAGCCGTACATGGTCTTCAACAACAAGTTCAACTTAACCCTTCATTAGATATTGTCCCGCACTTACGTCAAACCCTTGTATCTGGTGGCTTTGGATTGAGTTATTACGGCAATAAAGACGGGGAAATGTTCCGTCATGATCCTTCTCTCAATAAAGCAGGGTACGACCCAAGAGTTCGTGGCTGGTATAAAGAGACGTTAGCTCAAAACAAAGCCGTCACAACCAAGCCGTATGTAAGCGTTACGATGCAGGCGCTCGTGGTTACACTGACCGATCCGGTCACCGAGAACGGATCCATTATTGGTGTTGTTGCTTCGAACCTAGCTTTGGACAAGCTGATTAAAGACGTATTAGCTATCCAGGTTCCAGGAAATGGTCGAGCGATCCTTATCGACAAACAAGGTACGGTGGTCGCTCACCAAAACGAAGACTTTATTCTTAAACAGGTGAATGACATCGCTCCGGAGTTGAGTGTTGCTGGTTTAAACAGTGCAGCGCAGAATCTAACGACGATCTTTACCCAAGTTGATGGTCACGAACGAGTGATCATGGCGGAGCCAATCAGTGGTACAGATTGGTTACTTGTGATTGAGATGGATAAAGATGTCTTGGAACAACCTCTGTTCGACATGTTGGTCAGTCAGATCACTACAGGCTTGATTGTTTTGATTGTGATGGCTGCAGCGACGTCTTGGTTTGTTGCTCGCCAGTTGGTGGAGCTAGGACGAGTGAGCGAAGCTCTCGCAGATATCGCAGAGGGTGAAGGTGACTTAACGCAACGCCTTCAAGTATCCAGCAAAGATGAAGTTGGTCAGTTGGCCGATAAGTTCAATGTGTTTGTCGATCGACTGCATGGAATGATGACCAACGTTACTCAAGTATCCACAGCAATGAACAATGGTGCTGAGCATGCCAATGAGAGTGCCCTTAAGCGCAGTGATAGCGTCAGCCGACAGCAAGATGAAATTACAATGGTAGCTACTGCGGTAACTGAAATGGCGACTGCGACGGCTGAGATCGCTTCTAACGCAGACAATACAGCGAAAAGCGCCAGTCATTCGGTTGAATTAAGCGAGCAAGGCTTCCAGCAGATGGCAAAAAGCCAATCATCAATCAATGAGCTTGCTACTGAACTGACGAGCGCTGTATCTATTATCAGCGAGCTAGAAGAGCATGGGCAACAAATTGCGTCTATCTTAGCGACGATACGTGAGATCGCTGAACAAACTAACCTACTGGCACTAAATGCTGCGATTGAAGCGGCGAGGGCTGGTGAACAAGGTCGTGGCTTTGCCGTTGTAGCTGATGAGGTTCGAGTATTGTCACAGCGTACTCATGCTTCAACGGAAGAAATTGAAGATAAGATCAAGCGCTTGCAACAGGCGACAAATAGCGCGGTTAAAGTGATGACTCAAAGCCACGACATGGCAGAAACAAGTGTGCATGATGTTGATATGGCGGGAGAGAGCTTGGCTCAAATCCGTGAAGCGATTCAAGTGATCAGTGATATGGCGACTCAAATTGCTTCTGCTGCGGAAGAGCAGTCACTGGTTACTGCTGAAATTAATGCTAATACTGAATCTGTTCGTGAAGTGAGTGACGTTATGGCACTTGATGCGACGGATGCTGTGTCTCAGGCGGATCAGCTCAGCAATTTAGCAAGTGATTTGAAACAAGAGTTGTCTCGATTCAAGCTTTAACAATCAAAGCGCAATACAGATAGATTAGTAAATACCAGAGCACAGACTGCTAGCAGTATGTGCTCTTTCTTTGCGGTGCAAATACGAGTTTCAATGCTGATCAAAGAAGTCTTTATTACGTATGTATTTACTCATCAAGTGGTAAGAGAAAGGCCTAATCAACCAGCTAAAAATAGAACGTCCAAGGCGAATAAACGTTGGGGTGTTTTCATAGATTCTGCCGTTGTATAGCCAAAGTACCTTTCCTACATGCCAATACAGTAAAGGTACGGGCGGCATGAAGGTCACAATGTCGATGTCACAACATATACGATAGGTTTTTTTGCGAAGGCGATAGCGCTTCTTAAAGCTCCAATCACCAATTGCTGGTTGTCCAAAGGTCACGATTCGCTTAATGCAGCCTGGGTATTTCTTGTCAAAATAATCCGCAAAGACACAACCAATGGCGCCGCCGGAGGAGTGCCCAGTAATCGCAATCCTTTTCCCTTGTTCCAATAGCGGTACAAGAACCGTTTCTAATCGCTCAATCACGCTCAAACCTAACTTGTCTTCGTTGCGGCTCGGCTGGCTCTCTTGAAACATCAGGTGATAAAACCCCGCGTGAACACGATAGTTGAGTCCAATCCTTTTGCAGCTTCTCGTCCAAAGAGCAAAGTTAAGCATCCAGTCTGATACACTATGTGACCCTTTAATAACCACAACCACTTCATCTTTGTCGCTACTCCAAAGAACCCGAATCATCGTCTTACCAAACTGGTTCTTTATGACGCGCTGTCCATTTGGATCGAAACCATAGCGAGTTTGCTTAAAAACTCTAGGGTAGGCGAGGTTACAAAGAACGGCATAGCGCTCGTACTGGTATCGTTTTAGTGGTTTCACGGGTACTCATGGTTTTGACAGTATTTTAAATACTATAGTCTTAGAATGTGAAACAGAGATGAAGGGAGGAATAAGCGATGGAATGACATTGAGTTTGTATCAAACCCGTTCTAAATAAACTATATGACATTAACTTGTAATATTGGTTAATATCTTTTAATAATAATCTGGGCGTTGTCTAATAATTAGGCTTTTTTATACAATACAGTTTGTAACTAAGATGAATACAATGCCTTACTTAACCTTACATTATTGAAAATTTAATATGGTAGCATCTTCGAAATTTCGAAGTTATAAAGATAATGTAAAAGGCTCTATTCATGCTATCAAAAAGTCAATCGTATAAGTTAACGTTTTACTGGGTATTAAAAAGCTTATATAGATTACTTCCTATACTACCTCCAAAAATCGAGATGTCTAAGAACCTTAGGCTTGCTGAGCTATATGTACAAAAAAAAGACTATACTAATGCTATTAGATCGATAGAGGAGTTAGTCTACAAATTCAATAAGTATGAATATTATTTTATGCTATTGAATTTGTATGTAATGAATGGTGAATTATTAAAAGCAAATCGTCTTCAGGAAGATAAATCATTAGAGTTTATTGATAGCGATATCGTTAAAAGCATGGATCTTCTAAATAATACAGTAAATGACGTTGACAAAGTGAAATTTGTAACTGACTACGTTAAGAGTCAAGGTGCTACCCCTTTGTTAATTGATGTGGTTGGATTAGGTCAAGATCTAAAAATAAAGTCGGTTCAAGAAAAAGACCTTATGTCAAATACTCAAAAATATGCAGGTGAGCGAAAATTGTGGGGGCAGGGGGTTAAAGTGCCAGAGTACATATTGTCACTTTATGATGACGCAGAAAAAAGCCAAATACCTACATTTTTTGACTATTCAAGGCCAGTGATTAAAGGCACTAAAGTAGCTCTTCTTGATACCGAAAGACCGATGATGTCAGTGAAAAATGGTTTGAGAGTAACAGTAGGTCAGCCCAATATTCCAGCTCGAAAGGTATTGTTTTTTGGTTCGTCAACAACATATTCTAGTGGTATGAGTGATATTTACACACTCGTTTCTCAAGTTCAACGTAGTATTAACAAGCATTTTTCTGATGTAGTACTAGAGAATCATGGAATTATTGGGATGAAACTCCTACAAGCTATGAATAACTTGGTTCAAACCAATATCAAAGAGAATGATATAGTAGTTTTCTTCAACTTTGATGAATTTAGAAGTGAAGGTCTTCAAGACTTAAATAAAATCGACTTGAATCTCATAGAAAGAGGTAGCGACTTTTTTATTGATTTAAACGATAAGCAAGGCCATTACTCACCTAGAGGTAACAAAGTACTTTCCGAGGTAATCGTTAAAGAGCATCTAATCCCTCTACTGAAAAACGAAGATTCAAAATTGGTTAATCAAGGCGATAGAATAGATGAGAGCATCCTTTCGGTCCTAGAAAAGTTCAAGTATTTCTTATTTAGACACACTGCGCAGGCGCTTGAATCTTGTGAAATGAAATCTTACTTAGAGTTATTGGATCAACATGCTACAGATAATGAAGGTGTTATAGGCAGCGTAGCGGTTAATTGTAACCCAATTACTAAGGGACATTTACACTTAATCGAACACGCCGCAAGGAGTGTCGATAAGTTGTTCATTTTCGTTATCGAAGAAGATAAATCTTTCTTTAAATTTGAAGACCGATTTAAGTTAGTCTTTGAAAGTACTAAACATATCGGTAACGTCACCGTTATTCGAGGGGGGAAGTTTATTTGTACTGAATTGACTTACCCAGATTACTTCGATAAAGAAACTTCTGAAGCTAAAGCTGATGCATCAATGGAAGCATGGTTTTTTTGTGAGTACATAGCTAAAGCGCTGAATATTAGTAAGATATTTCTTGGAAATGAACCAAAGTGTCAAATCACCCAACAATACAATGAAAAAATGCAGGAGCTACTCCCTGCATATGATATTGAAGTTGAAATCATTGAACGTATATCAACAAACGGTGATGTGATCAGTGCTTCTAAAGTCAGGGAGTTCTTAGCAAGCCGAGATTTCAGCAGTATAGAAGCAATAGTGCCAAAGCCGACATATCAATTTTTGAAAGAAAATTATTAATTAGGTTCGTGCTTTCCAGAATTACTGATAAAGCCAGTCCTTCGACTGGCATTTTTATTCGAGTTTTCTCGTTCCCATGTATTATGAATGATTTTGAGCCGGCTTTGGAGGAGGAGATTGTGTTTGCCATTTGCGCAATCAGTAGTAAATTCAACCGTCAAAGTTCGATAATTAATCACTTGAATTAAAAGATAAAATTTATTGTTGACGAATTTTTTCCATCCGTTAAAGTACACCTCGTTCTCACGGCTTAGGTCGCTGAGCGATGGTGTTCTATTTCAGTAATAGGCATGCATAATTGCGTTGCCCTGGTGGTGGAATTGGTAGACACAAGGGATTTAAAATCCCTCGGCGTTCGCGCTGTGCCGGTTCAAGTCCGGCCCGGGGCACCATCTATCTTGCTCCTACTTTTGAGTAGAGTGATGAACCAAGAGTTGTTCTCTTAAATCACTATTAAAGGCGCCTTGGCAGAGTGGCTATGCAGCGGATTGCAAATCCGTGGACCTCGGTTCGACTCCGGGAGGCGCCTCCATTCTCTCTTTCATTTTAGAAAGCAGATGAATGAAAATGCGATACTAGCTCAGTTGGTAGAGCGCAACCTTGCCAAGGTTGAGGTCATCGGTTCGAACCCGATGTATCGCTCCAAATTTTGTAATGTTGATTCGTATCGACATTAAGATGGTGTTTTACTTTTCAGTAATCGGCATCGCAATAAAGAATTGCGTGCCCTGGTGGTGGAATTGGTAGACACAAGGGATTTAAAATCCCTCGACG
>NZ_VTYC01000060.1:0-5034 GCF_013114115.1 Vibrio sp. 070316B
TTAACTTAAATAAGTTAACGCAAGTAATTCCCCCTTAGTTCAGTTGGTAGAACGGCGGACTGTTAATCCGTATGT
This sequence comes from Vibrio sp. 070316B, assembly GCF_013114115.1. Lineage (NCBI taxonomy): Bacteria > Pseudomonadati > Pseudomonadota > Gammaproteobacteria > Vibrionales > Vibrionaceae > Vibrio > Vibrio sp. 070316B. The sequence goes on from NZ_VTYC01000060.1 coordinate 76, forward strand.
CGCAGGTTCGAGTCCCGCAGGGGGAGCCACATTCAAGAAGCCAAGTCGAAAGACTTGGCTTTTTTCGTTTTAAGCTGCGACTTATTTGTACCAAATAAATGTCTCAGCCGAAACGTCGGACCGTACTAGCCGCCCACGTTGAGTCCCAACAGGGGAGTCATTTTAGAGAAAGCCTCATCACACGATGAGGCTTTTTCGTATCTAACGCTCCTGCTTTGTGCCAAAGCAATGTCTCAGAAAAATCGTCCCCCTTCTCCGGTCACGTCGAATTCCAATACTGAAAAGCTCTTTCAATTTAGGCACGCATTAAATACTGAAACTGGAAAACTACCCTCTTCCGTCGTATACCTCTGCTCAACGACAATCTCTGACTAATGCCGCTCCCTTACAGCCATTCGCAAGACACACTCAAATACACAAAAGGTAACAAACTAGCGTTCTATTACTTTTTTTTCTTCGTAAATTTAATCTTCATCATGTTTTGATATCTTTCTAATATCTGCCCTACACGACTTAGATTAAGATTCGATGAAACATACCTAATATTTATTATTTAATTGCTGCGCGGGGAAATATGAAACTAAAAACGCAAGCTTACTTACTATCGGGCATCATTTTAGTCGCCCTACTAGCGTTGACCGCTACAGGTTTATGGACCTTAAGAGTCGCTAGCAACATGGACAACAAAGCTCGCGTAACTGAGCTATTTAAGAGTGCATACAGCATTCTTACTGAAGTTGAAAAGATGGCCATTGACGGCACGTTAGAAGAACAACAAGCAAAACAGTTGGCGACACGTCTGCTGCGTAACAATATTTATAAAGACAATGAATATGTATACGTTGCCGATGAGAATATGACGTTTGTCGCTACTCCGTTAGATCCTCAGTTACACGGAACTAGCTTTAATGACTTTAAAGATGGAGACGGTAATAGTGTTGGTCAATTAATCCAAAGAGTACTTGGTAACCGAACAGGTCAGATCGTTGAATACACCTGGACCCAAAAACAGCCAGATGGCACGATTGAAGAAAAACTATCTATTGCAGAGAAAACACCGCATTGGGGTTGGGTTGTAGGAACAGGTATAGGCTTCAATGAAGTTAACGCTCGTTTCTGGTCAACTGCTCAATGGCAGCTATTCCTATGTGTTGTTATTGCAGGTCTTATTCTTTCTAGCTTAATCGTGTCTATTAAACGAATGCTGGCACTACTTGGTGGCGAGCCTAAAGACGTGAGAGAAGCCGTACAAGCTGTAGCAGAAGGACGTATTCAGACTTCTTTCGAAACTAAAGCTGTCGATGGCAGTATCTATCATGCAGTACAACAAATGAGTAAATCGCTGGCTGAACTGGTATCTAACCTTAATGCTTCGATGTTGGCATTACGAGGCGAGCTGCAACGAGTCGAAGACCGCGCTGGTTCTATTGCTCAACTCACTGAGACACAACAGCAATCCACTGAAATGATCGCAACTGCGATGACAGAGATGGCATCTTCAGCTAATAACGTTGCTGATTCTGCGGGAGACACAGCGCGCAACACTGATGAAGCAGACAAACAGAGCCAGCATACTCAGCGCCTGATTCATAACACAGTAGACAATATCCAAGGCCTCGCAGGACAACTAGGAACAGCAAGCGAAGCTGTCGCTAACCTAGATAACGATGTAAACAACATTGTGAAAGTATTGGATGTGATTGGCGATATTGCAGAACAGACAAACCTATTGGCACTAAATGCAGCAATTGAGGCTGCTCGTGCAGGCGAGCAAGGTCGCGGATTTGCAGTGGTTGCTGATGAGGTGCGTAATCTTGCAGGCCGAACGCAATCAAGCACTAAAGAGATCCAGTTAATGATCAATAACCTTCAGGACGGCTCTCGCAACGCTATCCAAACCATGGAAGTGTGTGCAGCGACCAGCCAGAGCACAGTAACCGAGTCTCAAAATGCCTCAGAAGCGCTACAACAGATTGTTATTGCTCTTGAGTCAATCTCTTCAATGAGCCATCAAATCGCGACAGCAGCAGCTGAGCAAACTCAAGTGAGTGATGATATCTCGAAGCGCATCAACATGATTGAGGAAAGTGGTAATCAACTAAGCAATGTAGTGACCGAAAGTCATAACAGCACCCAAACCTTAGCCTCTCTATCTAATGAACTAGAAGCTTGGGTAAATAGGTTTGAAGTAAAACACTAAAGTTTCGGGAAGATTTTTAAATATAAAAGCACGTTTTCATACGTGCTTTTTTTATTTCGGCACTCATTCCGTCTAGTTAAACGTAGTTTCTCAATCTTTTAGGGCATGCTAGACCTAGGTTTTTCATCGCAAATGAACAAAAACAACCCACTAAGTATAGAAAAACATCAAACAATACTTTTTTTGCAATTTAATGTTGACCCAGAACGCGAAAACACGTTTAATACACCTCGTCGCCCGGATAGCTCAGTCGGTAGAGCAGAGGATTGAAAATCCTCGTGTCGGTGGTTCGATTCCGCCTCCGGGCACCACAATTTATTTGTTGGTGTCTTAGACAACAACAGTAAAGCACAAAGAAATATCATGTGCCGACTTAGCTCAGTAGGTAGAGCAACTGACTTGTAATCAGTAGGTCACCAGTTCGATTCCGGTAGTCGGCACCATTTCTTTAAAGCTTTAAGAATAATTCCCCCTTAGTTCAGTTGGTAGAACGGCGGACTGTTAATCCGTATGTCGCAGGTTCGAGTCCCGCAGGGGGAGCCACATTTAGTGTGCCGACTTAGCTCAGTAGGTAGAGCAACTGACTTGTAATCAGTAGGTCACCAGTTCGATTCCGGTAGTCGGCACCATTTATATTATTGAGAAGTTTACTCTTCTTAAATAATTCCCCCTTAGTTCAGTTGGTAGAACGGCGGACTGTTAATCCGTATGTCGCAGGTTCGAGTCCCGCAGGGGGAGCCAATAAAGAAGAAGCCGCATCATTGATGCGGCTTTTTTGCACCTGAAGATCACGCATCTCTTTCCTACCTTCTTTAAACATCCTTGCCTTTTATCACATCGAAAATTACTCCGGCGATAACGACGACCATAAATCGAAGATCTGTATAGTGTGGTGATTTAGAGCTCCCTACTTCAAACATCGTCCTAAACGATCTCAGTTATGACTGTAAAGCACCATGAGATCCTGAACTACCATAGTTACTCCTTATCAAAACTATCCACCACAATAGCTCCCATAGAGGCTGGCATAGAAATAACAATCACCCTCTTGATTGACACAACAGGGTCAGACAATAAAGGGAGTTTATCTAAACAAGTCAATACTAATGCCACAACCATGGCCGTCATGACATAAGCGATAACGATTCTAAAAATGAATACGGGGACTCGAGCAACAACATCCTTTTGAAAGACACTCTCATAAGTATAAAAACCAAGAAAGACTGCGGATAACATAAATAGCAGCAATAAATTTTCAGTAGGTAACGTCTCTCCTAGCCTCCAGGCTTCTTCAGAAAAAGAGATAGGCACCGCCAGAGCAAAAGATCCGACAAAGATCTGGCTTGCATCTTCAAAATTAAAACTTAGTTTCATTACATCACCTATTGAGGCTTTCTCAACGATCTTGCAGATCTAGCATCCATTGCTCTTAACCATTGAGTTGGTAGTATCACCGTTAGATTCAAATTAAACTCTAGTGCTTCATATTAACCACCTTCAGCGAGCTAAGATTTGAACTTGAAAGCAACATATCAAAAATTGCTGTATTTCAAAGAAATAGTAGATTTAACGCTTTGACATTATTGTAGAGCTTTTTGCAAGCTTCAAAACTTGACGCTTGAGGGCATTAGTTTCAACGGTATTACTAGCATTGTTACTCAACCCTAAACTGAAAAAGATCATCTTCTACTGTACTTCTAATAAAACAATATAGTGAAGTCACTCGCGAGGAAATAAAGAGGGTTATTGAAAAGAGAGGTAAAGAGAATACTGACTGACGTTGCTTCATTTACAGAAGTCTTAATCGGAGGGTTTTACAACAACTCTAATAATTCAGGTTCCCCAAACCTTATAAAGGCTAGAGCAATCATGATGGATAACCTAAGACCTTAAGAACACAAAAAAAAGAAGGCGTGATTTGTTGAACGTATTCATAAGTAGACCTTACCAGAGCTAGTGCCTCGTCAGTAACTATATAAAGAGCTAACAGCCGTAATTACTAGAACCATAGAATATGCCCGATTAGTAACTCATCGACCCATGAGCAGTTACCAAGACACAAGGAAATAGCTCTCTATTGCGCTAGTGAAGACATAGGCCTCCATCCGTATAATTGAGCCAATTACAAAGGCTAAACGCCACTAGGTTAACTAAGCGTCGAAACATCATATATCTAAAGATATTTAAAGATATTTACCTGCCGACAAAATGAGAGGCAAAAAAGAGCCGGTATATAAACGGGTTGTGCGAACCACATTTACTGGTGACGAAATCAATACAAACCCAATACTCTATAAAGATAATAAGCTCAGGGCAAAGATATCCGTAACTCATCACTCCTAAGGGACCCAGAGCCTCTAGCAGCCTATTTATACGTCTAGTTAAGCCACAAGCTTCGTAACTTTAACTAACTTATCTAAAGCCACGAGTTACACCCGCTCTTGCGAGCTAACCAGAACTCGTAGATCACGGGCTCAAAGAGAGGAACACAATGATTCAAACGTGAAAAAGCCCAAGCAGTTATGCTTGGGCTTAGTATAAGTGGCGGAGTGGACGGGACTCGAACCCGCGACCCCCGGCGTGACAGGCCGGTATTCTAACCAACTGAACTACCACTCCGCAGTGTCTATTCAGCTTAAAGCAATTTGAGCCTGACGATGTCCTACTCTCACATGGGGAAGCCCCACACTACCATCGGCGCTATTGTGTTTCACTTCTGAGTTCGGCATGGAATCAGGTGGGTCCACAATGCTATGGTC
>NZ_VTYC01000007.1:0-171660 GCF_013114115.1 Vibrio sp. 070316B
AGATGTGTATAAGAGACAGATTTATGTGTTCACATGTAAAGATAAGTGATTAAAAGTAAAATAACCCCAACGCAAAAAAGCTATAGCTAACAAGTCATTGGTTAAAATGCTCTCAACTACTCACCTTAGTCCTTCTTTATGCTCCCTAAACTTCAGCTAAAATCATGTTAGAGGTCCATTAAAGACCGATCTTTATCGTCCCTTTATAGATATGGCTTTACACGCCCTATTGAACCCTTACAATGTGCAGCAACTATATTTATCAAGGTTTATCTCTATGTCTATTCAATGGTTTCCGGGTCACATGCATAAAGCCCGCAAAGAAATCGAAGAAGTTATCCCACAAGTTGATGTGATCATCGAAGTACTGGATGCGCGTATTCCGTTCAGTAGTGAAAACCCAATGATCTCCTCACTGCGTGGCGATAAGCCTTGTGTAAAAGTACTGAACAAGCGTGACCTTGCCGATCCTGAGTTAACTGAACGTTGGATTGAGCATTTCGAAAAAGAGCAAGGTGTAAAGGCTATTGCAATTACCACCAGCGTTAAAGAAGAAGTAAATCACATCATGGAGCTGGTTCGTAAGCTCGCACCACACCGTGAAGAGATTGGTAAGAACATTCGTACTATGATCATGGGTATCCCTAATGTGGGTAAATCAACCATCATCAACTGTCTAGCAGGACGCACAATCGCAGTGACAGGTAACCAACCTGCGGTAACTCGTCGTCAACAGCGTATAAACCTACAAAATGGCGTGATCCTTTCTGATACCCCAGGAATTCTTTGGCCTAAAGTAGAAAACCCGCACAGTGGTTTCCGCCTAGCGGCTACAGGCGCAGTAAAAGATACAGCGATGGAGTACGATGAAGTAGCATTCTACACCGTTGAGTATCTTGCGAAGCAGTACCCTCACCTACTGCAAGAACGTTACCAAATTGAAGAGCTGCCAGAGTCTGACATCGAGTTGATGGAAGCTATCGGTCGTAAGCGTGGAGCACTTCGTGCTGGTGGTCATATCGACCTTCATAAGTGTTCTGAAATCTTACTTCACGAGCTTCGTAACGGCACTTTGGGTAAGGTAACTCTAGAACTACCAGAAATGATCACAAAAGAGCTGATCGAAGTTGAAGAAGCCGCAGCACTAAAAGCCGAGCAACAAGCTAAGAAAAAAGAAGAACGTCGTAAGCGTTACTTGAAGAACAAGCGTTAATAGCGATTAATCACTCTCATATATCCCTTTAAACATATTCACGTTCTATTTCATGTAGGACGTGAATATCGTGCCCCTCCTTTGTTGATCTAGCTAACATACTGACAAATCTATAGAAATGCTCGTTTACAATCATCAAGACTGTGACATACTACGCAAATTATTGTGTATCAATTTCGGCTAGTTTCTCAATGCGCTCTTACATCGGGTTCAAAAATCAACGATTTAAAACCTATTTCGACAATGAAATTTATCTGCCGTACATAAATTTCATCTACATCCCGATCTCAATATTCTGTGCTTTTATTGTCTCGGACTATGTTCACTTCGGTACAGAGTGCATTACACCAATTGCCTTTCGCATCGTACTGTTCTTGATGATGATGGTTGTTGCTCGGTATTGCATCAAGCACAGGCCTAACGTTTTAGAGTTCGTTGAAAGCACCTTTCTTGTCATTAGCTCGCTGTTTCTAGTGTACGTTGGGCGGCTCGCGATTGACCTAGGAAATTTCGATTACCAAGGTGGTATCGTCCTCGTGATGATCTACATAGGTACGTTTTCTAGATTATCGGCTAAATACAGCATCACAACACTTTCATTTATTTTTGCCGCCTACCTAATCGGATTATCTCCTTTGCTGTATGCTGCAGAACCTACTCATGAAGTCGAAACCATTTCTATTTATGTGTCCGCTTATATTTTGATTTCAGCGGCCTGTATTAGACGTGACTTAGAAGTTCACAAACGCTTCGCACAATCGGAGCAACTTCGAAAACAAGCGATACAATTACGTAAACAGTCGAATATGTTTGAAGCGCTTTCCTATAAAGACGCGCTCACCGGCTGCTATAATCGACTCTACTTACACCAAGTGATCGAACCGAGCATTGATCGCGACTTATCCATCACATCGATTATGATCGACATTGACCATTTCAAAACCATTAATGATACCTACGGGCACCAGATGGGCGATCTGGTCATTAAAGAGTTGGCCATCGAAATTCAGAAAAAACTACCACTGGGCAGTAACTGTTTTCGATATGGAGGAGAAGAGTTTCTGATTTTGGTACAAAACGGGACTGAAGATTCAATTCAATCACTCGTAGATTCGCTGCTAGAGTGTCCCTCTCGCCTTCGTTTAGAAGTCACAATTTCAATTGGTGTTAAACATTCACCTCAAGCACTAGGCTCGGTAGAGCAACTCATCGATGACGCCGATCAAGCACTCTATATTTCAAAGAAAAACGGCCGAAACCGTACATCTTGGTCTAATTAACTTCTTACCGACGCCCTTTTCTATTGCAAGCGAAACGAAAAAGCCCCAAACATATGCATGCTTGGGGCATCAATTGTATTCTCAGTCGCAAAATTGCGTCATGACGAACAAAGCATCAGAGCGTGACAATTACGAAAACGCAGCGCTTTTGGTTCTCTGCTCGAGGTCAACGGGAGAAGCCCAAGAGATGACTTTCTCGTTAACTTGACTTCCGCATGGCGCGTTCCACACCTGCTCCAATTCTTGTTTTCCACCAATCGCTTCATAAAACGCAATAGCTTGATGATTTTCAGACATCACCTCTAGGTAAAGCCCTGAATCAGAATAGTATTGTTGTAATCGTTGAGACAGTTCAGACAACAAACGCTTGCCTAAGCCACGGCCTCGGTAGTTACTGTCTACATGCAATGCATCGATGAACGTCCCGCGTTCAAAGTTATGATTGCCAAATGCGCAGACAAAACCAACCAGTAAACCGCCTTCCTCGAGTAATAGAACATGTTGATTAAAAGGAGGATTAATCAAACGTGTCTGCCAAATAACAGACCTGTCCTCCAAAACCTCATGTTCTAGGTAATCATCAGCAAGAATGCCACGGTAATATAGCTTCCAGCTATCCGCGTGTAATTGGGCAATCCGCTCATAATCTTTATATTCAGCTACCTTAATTTCCATTTATTAGCCCTTAGTACTTCCATTTATGACTTGCTACTACATTTCACACTACCTTTATACAATATTTAAGTAAAACATACTAATACACGTTTACACTTTCAATATTGACTTACACGTGTACGCTGATATTCTAGCGCACAGATGTAAGCTCAATGGAAAATTGCTAATGAATAGTGCCGACAAACCATCAACAAAAAAGCCACCGTTAATCTGGCTCAATATCTTTGTATTCTCGTTTAGTATGCTGCTTGCTGTTGTTGCGGCTCCCGTTTACGGCTACTTTTTTGGCTATGGAATGGAACATTGGGTATGGCTAGCGATCTGTTTTAGCTTCTGTAACCTTTCAATCACGACTGGCTATCACCGCTTATGGTCACACAAAGCCTTTGAAGCGCATTCGAGCCTCAGATTCCTATTTGCTTTGGGCGGTGCCTTTGCCTTACAAAACAGTGCTCTTCATTGGTCTTCAGACCACCGTGTTCATCACAAGCATGTCGATAACAACGACAAAGACCCTTACTCAGCAAAGCGTGGCTTTTGGTACTCACACATCGGTTGGATGATTCGCAACTACAACACGTCTATCTATAAAGATCACGAGAACTGTCGCGACTTGAAGAAAGACAAGATCGTAATGTGGCAGCACAAACACTACATTCTTCTTGCGCTCATCATGAACTTTGGTGTGCCTATCGCATTGGGCCTGATCTATGGCGATGTGATTGGCATGCTGTTAATCGTAGGTGCGGTTCGTTTGGTACTTAACCACCACACCACATTCTTCATTAACTCTCTTGCGCACATCTGGGGCAGCCAACCTTTTACCGACAAGAACACAGCACGCGATAATGGTGTGCTTGCCGTACTTACTTTTGGCGAAGGCTACCACAACTTCCACCATATCTTTGAGAACGACTACCGTAACGGCATTTACTGGTGGCAATATGATCCAACGAAATGGCTGATTAAGAGTGCTTCGTTGATGGGGCTGGCGAGTAAACTTAAGAAAACACCGCAAGCACGCATTGAAAAAGCCGAAGCGGCAATGCTATTAAAACGCACGCAGCAGAAGATCATGCATCGTGCGGATAACATTCAAATCGCGGAGAAACTGCAGGCGGAATTTGACTCTCTTGTATCCAATATGAATGAATATTACGAAGTCAAAAAGCAGCTACTAGAAAGCAAGCGCGAAGACGTTGTGAAAAAGTACGAACATTCAGTGCTTAAGGTCCGTTATCAGCAAATCAAGATGAACTTCGAACAGCAAAAGAAAAATTGGGCGATGACGGTCGAGCAATACGCTTAAAATAAAGCAGTATACTTAACACACCAATAACAATACTGTTTGGTTCTTATTCGAAGGCCCTCGTGCAAAGCATGAGGGCTTTTTTATTTTAAAGGTCTAATTAAACACCTGAATTTAAAGCTTTTCTTCAAATTGCAAATACCGGTTCCATTTGTCACATTTTTGATGCAATAGTATGTATTATGAATCCATTTGTCGTGATCACCATCACTTACAGGTTAACCCTCGTCTCATACCATGCGCGTCCCAAAATTCTTTCAGCAATTAGCGGACCCACTTTATGAAATTGTTAAAAACATCTATCGCTTTCGCCATCTCTTCTGCTCTTTTGATTGGTTGCAGCAGCGATACCGATTACGTTCAACCTGAAGAAGTTAAGATCGCGACTTATAACTTGTCTTTTGATCGTGCCACCTTCCAAGATCTTGTAACAGAGATGCAGATTGAACCAAGCGCTCAAGCAGTACTTGTATCTGACTATCTCAACAACACAATTAGTGCGGCTGACAAAGAGACGGCGGCAAAAGTGATTCAAATCCGTAACGTAGCAGCCGTGATTCAAAAGAATCGACCTGATGTTCTGATGATGGCTGAATTTAACAATGACGGTACTGGAACGGACAAATCAGCGCTAGAAGGTTTTCAAAAGAACTATCTTTCTGTTGCTCAAAGTATTGAAGGCGCTGGTGGCGACGCGAACCTAGAGCCAATTTCATACCCATATTTTGAAAGCTACTCGACCAACACAGGTTTATTAAACGAATTTGGTTTTGATTTAGATAACGATGGTACTCCTGGAACATTGCCAGGAGATGCATGGGGCTTCGGTTTCTACCATGGTCAATACGCGTTTGCTCTGATGTCTAAATATGAGATAGACACTGCGAACACACGTACATTCCAAGAATTTAAATGGAAAGATCTTGAAGGTGCCACTATTCCAACAATCACTGTTTGTGATGGGTCAAATACGATCCCTGCAGGCATGAGCTGCGGCGATGAATGGTACTCAGCTGAAGAGTGGGAAGAAGTTCGTTTATCTTCAAAGAACCACGTTGATGCACCAATCCTAATCCCTACTAAAGATGGTACAGAAACCGTTCACTTACTGATGTCACACCCTACTCCGCCGGCTTTTGACGTAGGTAAGAACATCGAGCAAAACGCAGCAGAAGTCGACTTCTGGCACCAATATATCCAAAACAAATCGTACATCTATGATGACTCTGGAAAAACTGGCGGTCTGGAGCAAGGTCAACACTTTGTCATGATGGGTGATCAAAACCTAGATCCTGTTGATGGCGACGGTATTAGTTCTGTAATGCAAGACTTGCACAATGATGCATTAGTTAACCAAGATGTCACCAATGGCAGCTTGTATCCAACAAGTTATGGTGCCGCTGAACATGCGGTAGATAAATCATCGTCTCACCCACAGCCGAACCGTATCACTTCAACATTTGGACTTGCTGTAGATTACGCACTGCCTTCAGCAACACTTAACATCGTTGATTCTGGTGTTTACTGGGCCGCTTCTTATGAAGAAGGACGCAAGCTATTCAATGACTCACGAATTGGTGATTATGGTAACGGCAAGGACGTATCCTCTGATCACCGAATGATCTGGGTAAAGGCTGATTTCAGTAACTAATTCATTCACTTTTTAAGATGCCCGGCTTAGTGTCGGGCTTTTTTATGAGCGTAATTCACTAATCATCTCGCGATTAAAAACAAGAATTATGGACTAAAATAGCCATAGTCATTGGATAGAACGTTTCTTTTTCTTTGATTTATAGATACTTATATTATTCGGACAAAGAGATTTATTGCCCTAGGAATTCACAATGACTAAGCTAACCATTATTGCGACAATCGTCTGTAAAGAAGAGAAGATCGAGTTTGTAAAATCAGAGATGATTAAGCTCATCGATAAAACCCGATCCGAAGAAGGCTGTATCAACTACGACCTCCATCAAGACAACAGTAACCCGGCTCAATTTGTGTTTCACGAGAATTGGGAATCAGAAGCACTTCTCCAAAAGCACCTAGCAAGCCAACATATCGTAGACTACGTTAAGGCAACTGAAGGTTGTACAGAATCCTTTGTTATCAATCGAATGACACACATCGCCTGACTAGCAGTTTATTACTAACTCAGTAACAAGCCCTGCTCTTAAAGCAGGGCTTCGTTTTTCTATCGCGTTACGCTTTATCGATCTCACTTGTGAAACGAAAAAGCCCGCCAGAGTAGCGGGTATGGTCGATAATCATGACTGTCAAAGACAGATAGATAATACCAATCGTAGTAAATAACTGTCAGCCTAGCTAGTTCAAAAACTCGACAACTGCGTTAGAATTTTTGATTGTAGAATAACTACTTATCGAAACTTCTTGTCGAAACGAGCAGCCTTGTTCTCCAGTCTTTTTCCTGCACTATTTCTAATCACTTACTTACCGTGATTGGTATAACAACCATCAATCCAATATTGAGTGCCACTTTACAATGGCACTCTGACATTTCTTTTGCTGATCGCTAGCACGGGGGCACTAGTTAAAAGCACGAGCCAAAATGCCATTCCCTTGATATTGGTAAACACTTGAATTACTACTTACAAAGACTGATTCTCCGGGCTTAAGAGAAACTGACCGTCCTTCTGAAGTGACGGTCGCCTCTCCTTCCACACAGAACAAGATCTCCGCGCTACGTAAATACTGTGACTTGCTCTCATCAGTCGCAGATAAGATATCAAAGCCAAAGTCATCCACTGGAATCGGGTAGCTCATCTTTCCCTCTTTCAATACAGGCTTAAGACGAATATCTTCTGGCTTAATCGGCTCAAAGATCGTGTTGTCGATAAGCTCAGGAACGTCTATGTATTTAGGTGTGAGACCGGCACGCAGCACATTGTCTGAGTTTGCCATGATCTCCAAGCCTGTGCCTTGAACATAAGCATGTGGGGTTTCTGCGAATAGGAACATCGCTTCACCCGGCGCCAGTTCAACTGTGTTGAGCATCAATGGGGCAAACAAACCAATATCACCCGGATAGTGCTGTTTGAATTCGATGCTGTATTGCAGAGCTTCACGCCCCATGACCGTTTTGGCTGGTCGCGCATGCGCAGCATAAAGCTCATTAAGCGCAGACGCTTTGCGGTCACCTTCAAGAGACATAATGACACTAAAGAACGACTTTAGAGAATCACTGTCGGCATTGGCTTTAAGCACATTAAGTTCAATCGCTAACGAAGGAATATCCGCTTCTTCGAACAAGGCAATAATGTCGTCGATTGGACGAAAGCCATTCATCGCTTTGTAGAAGGTCAACGCATAAACCAACTCAGGTTTATGGTTTGGATCTTTGTAGTTGCGATTAGACGCATTCAAAGGGATACCAAGTGCATTCTCACGCTCAAAACCTAATTCTGATTTTCGCTTGTTCGGGTGAACCTGAATCGATAACGGTGTTTCAGCAGCCAACACCTTAAACAAGAAAGGCAATTCACCGAAACGTGCTGCCGTGTATCCGCCTAAGACATCGGTTTTGTTTTCATCAATCATGTGAGAAAGCGATTCACCGGTATCGCCTACCTTTGAACAACCATTTGGATGAGCACCCATCCAAATTTCTGCTTGAGGTTCCTGGTTTGGGTTCACAATACCAAACAATTGGTTAATGGAGTCTTTGCTTCCCCATGCGTAGTTTTGAATAACGTTGTCGAGTTTAAATAGAGACATAATTACTTCTCATTAAAAATCTGGCTACCAAGCTTGAGCGTGGCGGCGATATTACGGGCAGTACGAGTCAGGTTTTGATTCGCTTCTGATAAAACTTGGTCTAGAGACTGAGGTGAACGTACGGTTCCAAATAAGCTAGACATTGAACCGTAAAGCTTTTCAACGTCTTGCCCCAAAGAGCCCGCTATTCCAATGGTTGGAATATTCAGCTTTTGAGCTCGCTGAGCGATGCCGTAAGGTGTTTTACCTTGCAGGGTTTGGTTGTCCATCTGCCCCTCTCCAGTCACGACCAGTGAAGCGCCTTCAAGAACCTTATCTGCATCCAAAGCATCTAATACCATCTCAATACCCGCTTTAATTTGGATATTGAATGCAAGACTTAACCCCAGAGGTGTACCACCAGCAGCACCAAATCCAGCTGTGTCGCGATGATTAGTACCCGCATGTGCTTGAGCGATATCGGCAAAGTGTCCGATCGCAGTATCAAGCTGTTCAACTTGAGCTTTTGATGCGCCTTTTTGCGGACCAAACACGGCACTGGCTCCGCTTTCGCCACATAATGGATTATTCACATCACACGCGACCACGAACGTCACTTCTTTGCATCTCGGGTGCAGTCCATTAAGATCGATGCGTGCTAACCGGCTTAATTCGGCGCCGCCACCAGATAGCTCGTTGCCTTGCTTGTCTAATAACTTGCCTCCCAACGCTTGTAAGATGCCGGCACCTGCGTCATTGGTGGCACTACCGCCCAAGCCAATAATGATTTGCTCTGTACCTTTATCTAGCGCATCTCTAATCAGCAACCCAGTGCCGTAAGATGATGCTGTGAGAGGTGATCTTTCTTCTACGGTTAATCGATCTAAACCCGATGCTTGGGCAAATTCCACCAAGGCAGTTTTTACGTTGGCGCCATCAACAGTCTGTTCCAACGAAGCCCAATAAGCCGTACATTCGCGACCGATTGGATCTGTCGTTTGCAGCCGTTGTTTCTTACCATGGAGCGCCTCTAGTAACACGTCTACTGTGCCTTCTCCGCCATCAGCGAGTGGCATTTTCACAAACTCTGCATGAGGGAAAACGTCAGCAAACCCACGCTCAATACAAGACGCAACTTGATGAGCGTCGAGTGATTCTTTAAATGAATCAGGGGCAATTACAATTTTCATTGTCGTTCACCATTCCCGCCCACCAAGGTGAGCGGGTGATTGAAATTAGAATTTGATTTGGAATGTTTTCGCTTGGCAAGATGCCAGTTGGCCGAAGGTTTCTGTTGCTACATCACCTTCGCGTACTCGCTCATCCATACTTGTCTCTTTCCAGCTTGAAACCGCTTGAGTGAAGGAGATTGAATCCGACACTGAGCCTGTTTCTGCCGGGTTGTAAACACGCATGATCAACGCATCTTCATCTTCCGCTTTCTTAAGTACGCTTAGTACCGCACCTGCTTGTTGCTTCGATAGCAAGCTGAAGTTCATTGGTAGGTTTTGCTCGCCCACATTCAGCTTCATCGCGTTGTACGGGATCTTGTTGTAACATTCGATTTGAGTGACATTGTCACGTGCTTGCGCCATGATGTTCGCGTCAATGTGGTTGCCAGAGAAGCCACACAGTGTGAATTCACACACTAATTTGCCGCGCACTTGTGAATCTGGCGTCGGGATCTTGATGCCTGATGGACGACCCGGACGAAGCAATAGCTCCTCTTTACCCAACACACCGATACCACGGAATAGTGTCAGTGCGAAGGTATCTCGGTTGTCGTCACCTTGAGATGCAATCACTTCAAATTCACGTAGACCATTCGACATGATCGCCATGCCCGCTTTACCGTTTTCTAATGCAGCGAAGTTCATCAGTTGGTAAACCGGAACCGGTGCTTCTTTCCACTTCTCTTCTTCCCAAACCGCCATTGCTGGGTCATTGGTTGGTCGAGTAATACAACCGAACTGGTTATCTGCGACCACAGTTTCAGAAACGAATGGCGTTGGTACTAGCACACGTACACGATGGTCATCGGCTTGGTTGTCTAGTTCCATGCGAACTTCGATACGGCGAGATCCTTGTTTTAGTACTACTTGGCATTGCGCTTCAATGAATCCGTTTTGACCCGTGCGTTCTTCACGCTCTGCCAGGTTTGCAGGCACGTTCATACGTAAAGCGATGTTCGCTACCGATTGGAGGCCTTGGTGGTCAATCGATGTTTCTACCGGGAATTCGTCTGAGTACAACAGCCACTCTTGACGAGATGGAGAGTAATCGTACTCATCGCCGTCATCAGAACCGTCTTCTAAGCGGAGCACTTGGTCGAACACTTGCTCTGTCTCTTTATCGAAAATAGTCAGAGTAGCGTTGTCGTTTACATTGATTCGGTAGTATTCGTTCTCTAGCAAGTAGTCTTTCTGCTCCGCAACTTTAACTGCGCCCTTCTCGTTACCTTGGATGTGTAACGTAGTGAAGCCCATTGCTGGTACAGTGCGTTTGATTTGAATATCAAACTCCATGAACGGGTCGTAGTTACCGTAGTGAACGATTTGACGGTCTACTTTACCTGGGTCGATTTGGCGCTTGTCTCGGATGAAGTACTCAACTGGGTTTTCGTTTTCATCAAAGATAGAAAATTCTTGAGCACGGATAGTGATGGTTGTGTTCACCACTTCTTCACGCTCGTACGGAGAAAGGTTAAACATCGCCAGTTTGTCGCAACCTTCGCGATCCGGCATATGGTCGACAATCTTACGCTTGTAGAAATGAATCAGGTTTGTCGCCATGTCGTCCGCAAGGATGTAACGGTTTAAGATTTCAGCGTGTACCTTGTCTGAACAACAGCAACCAATCGAGTCATGAGCGTGGTTCTTCATGCTCTCTTTCCACATTTTCTCAATCAAACCGTGGTGGTATTCAAAGCCTAATGTCCAAGCGATAGACGCTAGTGGTTCTAAGATGTTTACAATCTTGTTTTCGATTTCCGCATGGATCAGTTTGATGTCCATACGTGTTGACGAAATCGTGCGGTGAACACGCATGTATTTACCGTCGTTGAACTCGCCTTTGATTGTGTCGAGTTGGTCGCGTGCCGCCTCTACTTTCTCGAACACTTCTTCGTAACGGCTCATTGAGAACTCGCGATCTGGGTAGATTTCACGAAGCTTGTCCATTACTTCAAAGATGTCTTTTTGAATTGGCATTTGGTCGTGGCCGTTCGGTAACAAGATATCTTTAGTCACCGATGGCTTTTCTAGCACTGGGAAGTACTTATCTAGACGAGCACGCAGGCCTTCTTCATCTTGTGGAAGGTATTTACCAATCGCGTAACCCAGCGGAAGTACTTGTGCCGTTACTTCACTGCCGTCGTTTGATTGCCATAAGAATTCTGTTTTGTTGGTACCGTGACGCTCTGAACAACCACGCCAGAACATTGCGCGCGTGATGTCGAAGCCGTTGTAGATCATTGGTAGCTGTGAGCTCATGCTGAATGAATCTGGTAGGTAACCAATCTTCATTGCATCGCCAAATTTCATACAGTCACGAATGCCATACATCATGTTACGTACAATCGACTCGCCAGAAACTTGCATTGTGTCGGTTTGAGAATACCAAGGGCCAATAATTAGCTTGCCCGCTTCAACCAATGCTTTTACGCGTTCTGTGTTCTCTGGTTTGATCGCGAAGTAATCTTCTAGAACGGCGGTTTGACCATCTAGAACGTAGTATTTGTATTCTGGATCGCTCTCCAGACGGTTCATGATTTCTTCCATGTTGTTCACGAGAAGAATACGAGACTCTTCTGTTGTGAAATACCATTCACGATCCCAGTGCATGTGTGGAGTAATATGTACGCGTGATGTAGTCATAATCATTTACCTAAATGTGTCGCTTCGAGTAAATCTTAAATTCGACTCAAATACGACTAAATTAAAGTTTTTCAAGGGGTTAAAATTGGCTGCCACTAAATTTAGGGTGCAGAAAACCACGCCCAGAATCTGTGTGAATAAAACCGTTAGGAGCACAGGAATTTAGGACAGCCAGTTGTTTGTTATTTTTTATATATTGATTTCGCAGTGAGTTAGGAGCTAACTCAAAATTCAGTTAGTTCTGTGTTGCAGTACTTGCTTCAAACTTACCCTTTTTTACAGCATGACCACGCCACATCAGAAGAGTAATGGTTGAAATCACTGTGCCGGCAATCGCAGCACCGAACCAGATCGCAGCAGCAGAGAAAGCGCCTAAACCAGAATCGTGTAACAAGAAGATAGAGAAGATACCCGCGCCCGGAGTCGATAGACCAATACCTGCCGCGCCCACCATTGCACCTGTTACTACAGAGCCTAGTAAGAATGAGCCGATTACACGGATTGGATCTTCAATCGCCATTGGGATTGCACCTTCAGTAATACCCGCAAGACCAAGTAGCCATGTCGATTTACCGGTTTCAATCTCAAAGTCTTTGAATAAACGTGGAGCAATCATGGTTGAAGCCGTTACCGTGAACGCCGATACCATTTTTACTGAGCCAAAGATTGCGTAAGGACCATAAACACCGTTTGCCATTGCACCTAAACAGAATGCGTAAGCAGCTTTGTTTACCGGGCCACCTAGGTCGAATGATACAAACAGACCTAAAATTGCACCCAATAACAACGCATTGGTGCCTGACATACCGTTCAACCAGTCCGTTAAACCTTGGTTTAAGAACGCAACAGGTTTACCGATAACAAACAGCATCAAGCTACCCGCTACCAAAGTACCAATCACAGGGTAAAGGTAGAAAGTGAGGAAACCGTTAAACGCAGGACCCAAGCGAACATGCTCTTTTACCCAACGCATTACGTAACCAGCAATCAAACCACCAACAACACCGCCTAAGAAACCTGAACCAATGATGTTTGCAGCAATACCCGCAGCAAAACCAGGACCAAGTGCCGGTTTGTCGGCTAATGAGTAAGCTGTGTAAGCTGCCAGTACTGGCACCATTAATGTACCTAATAGGCCGCCACCTAATTTACGATACATCCACAGCCAAGAATCTTTTGTTGCGTAAAGCTCTTGCAGGTCAAAAATTTGCGCGATAAGAACAGCAACCGCAAGAACAGTACCACCAGCAACGATAAGAGGAACTGCGTAAGAAATACCAGAAAGCAGCGCTTGTTTAAGCTCAGTTTTCAGTGGCAGTTTTTTCGGTTTGTCATCAGTAGCCACTGTGCGTTCTGCACCGTTGCCTTTTTTAGCCTCTTCAATCGCTTCATTTAGAATGCGTTCACCGTGTTTAATCGGTTCTGCAACTGGCGTTTCAACACGAGGGATTCCATTAAAACGATCCGCTTCTTTAATCGCGACTTCAGCAGCAAATACACAAGCCACGGCATTGTTTAATTGCTCAGCCGTCAAACGATCTTCAATGCCATTTGCGCCCTGCTTTTCAACATGAACCTTGTAGCCAAGCTTTTTACCTGCCTTTTCAAGGTATTCTGCAGCCATATAGGTATGAGCAATGCCTGCAGGGCACGCAGTCACACATACAATTTTCGGCGCATTTGTATCTAAGTTGTCTTGTTTTTCTTCTTGCTGATTATCGCCATCAAGAAGTGCAAAGATTTCATCAGCGGCTGTTGCTTTTAGTACTGCTTCACGAACATCGTCATCAACCAAAGTGGTTGTCAGTTCGGTCAGCAGGTGCATGTGGGTAGAACCCGCTTCTGCATTTGGAATGGCAATTAGGAAGATAAGATTCACATCTTCGTCTTCATCTAGGCCTTTCCATTTCATGTCTTCTTTCAATGTTGCAACAGCGAAGCCAGCTTCTTTAACCGCGTCAGTCTTGCCGTGCGGTACTGCTAGGCCTTCGCCAAGCGCTGTCGGGCCTTGTTCTTCACGAGCAAATACTGCATCAAGGTACTCTTGCTTGTTATGCAGTTTGCCTTGCTGATCCAGTTGGTCAGCAAGTGCGTAAATCGCTTCTTCTCGACTGCTAAACGTAGTTTGCAGATTTACGAGCGACTTATTCGTTAGAGTAGTAAGTTTCATAACCTTTGTCCCATAGTCACGGATTAGTACGACAGTCGTCCCTGTCGACGAGATGAATAATACAACTTCAAGACATTTAATCCGTGATCACGATCTCATCAATACATATTTGTATTTAATTTGTATTTAAACTGTATTGGTAAATCCTTTAAGAAAGCTTGTTATGTATCGTTTAATTTGTATTATATGTACTACAAAACGCCGATACGACGCTCACACTAACCTTTAAAGCAAGGCTTATATAGAGCAAATTTACGTATTTAAGGTACAGGTTGTTAATCAAAGTCTAGTTGTCCTAGCGCACAAATGAGGCAAAAATGGCAAGACTCCCTATGTATCGCCAAATCGCCGATGCAATAAGAGAAAAGATCAGTTCTGGAGAATATAAAGTTGGAGAAGCACTCCCAACGGAAGCGCAATTGCGTGAAGTATTCTCGGTAAGCCGCGTAACGGTTAGGCAAGCACTGAAACTACTCATCGAAAACGATGAGCTTGAAAGCGTTCAAGGCAGCGGAACTTACGTCAAAGAGAACAAGATCAATTACGACATCTACAAACAGTCGAGCTTTCAAGAAAAGTGGGCGCATTTGGATGTCGTTACCCACAGTGAGGTTCTGGCTTTTGAAATGAAGCCCTGTTCTCTAGCGATGTCTGAACACTTAGATATAAAAGAAGGTGAATTGGTTTTCTACGTAAAGCGTGTTCGTTTCATCGACAACAATCCAATCACAGTTGAAGAAACCTGGTTGCCTGTTGCTTTGTTCCCAGATCTTACTTATCAAGTGATGCAGACATCAAAATACGACTTTATTGAGAACACCAAAGGCATGGTGATTGATCGAAGTGAGCAGGAATTGGTGCCGATTCTTCCGCCTGAAGATGTTGCTAAACAGTTAGGTATTGACCCAGCTCAGCCTATCATTGAAAAACGTACTCGCGGTTACCTCGCCAATAACACGGTATTTGAATACAGCCGAAACTACTTCACATCTAACGATTACCGATTCACTTTGGTCGCAAGACGCCAGAGGTAATGCTAATCAGCGAGTTTCGATAATAGCAAAATGACCAACACAGAGAGCGTCTTGTTCTCTGTGTTTCTATGCTGTTATCTCAATCATAAACCCAACTTTCCTCCCCAAAATATTCCTAAACCAATATCAAGTAACCTCACGAAAGATCATTCACATTCATTTAAATACTGTTCGCGCGCTTTGACCATAAAATGAGCGCCAAATGACAAGAATAACCGTCGACAGGAATGTAGATGAATACCAAACAACTTGAGGACGCGGTCAGTGAAGTGACCTTGTTCAATCAACACCTGCACTTAATCCAATCTGTTCATACTATTCCGACGCCAAAAGTGAATTGGGAGTCGATGGCTATGGAGCCTGCACCTGTGATGCCAACCGTTCGCTTCGACCATAAAGTCAAAGCCATGGAAGCGCTCGATGATTACAAACCTAATTGGTTGGATATGTTATTGGGGAATAAATCGAAGCTGCATACTCTTACTAAGAACGTTGAACGCGCAGCAGAACAGGATATTGAAGATTACAAAAGCGAGTTCGTGCATTGGGTACAGAACTACAGTTACTGGGCCAAGCAGAACCAACTTTCAAAGGGTGTTCTGAATAACGATAGCGGAGCCAAACTGACCGCTCTTTCAGAAGCACAACAGAATCCTATCAACGCCTCTGTAGTCGACACAAAACTGATCAACCATAACTTTAATACTTACAAGAATGGCCATCTGTTAGAAATCAATATTCAGGTGAATAAGGACAACGTGATCCCTATAGAAAGAAAGGTGCTGTGCCAAGGTGAGGTAAAACTAAAGAACCTATCCGTCCCTGAGAGAAATATACTGTATCGAGAATATGTGTGTAGCTGTGTTCTTAAATGTGCTCAAGACTCTTTCAATGTATTGCCTGAGACAAGCGTGGTTATCAATGTTGAGCAGGCTTCAGCTGAACATTCCAATGAGACCATTCTTTCGTGCCATATCGAGAAAGGCTTGTTGGAGTTCTTATTGATTGAAGATGACAAACCCTCAGAGATACTCGAGTTCTTCGTACACCTTGAAGATTTTAACCCTCACAGAGGTAATGGCTTCTCAGCGATCCAAACTATCTTCTCCCCTTTACCTATTGCGTCGTAACTCGCTCGAGCTTTCGATTCATTCTCTCACAACTCACGCGGTTAGCACTGGGTTCGCCGTGTAGACCACGAATCAAATTAATAACTATGTCGACCGACTCTATTTTTAAAACAAAACACCTGTCAACCAATACAGATCTAGGCAGACGTTGTTTCAACTCCTTAGTTTTATTCGCTTTGGTTTTATCGGTACCAGTAATCGCAGAAGAGACAGTACTTGTCGATGAGCCTCTACTTAAGGAAGAACAAGAAGACGAATCACCGTTTACGACGTTAACTAAGTTAGGGTTTATATACTCTCAAAACACCAGTTCATCCTTGTCTATTAATTCTGGAATATCCGTAGGCTATAAAAAGGAAAACTGGGGGCAACGGGTTCAGTTCGATACCTATTACACGGATGCTGAAAATGATGAAGATGGAACGAATCGCTATACCACCAACTATGGGATTACCTATGACTTGAATGACGTCACCTATATAGTTGCGACTGCACGCTTTGAGCACGACCATTATGGCACCTACCGCAAGCAGTTCATTACCGCTACTGGACTTGGTCGCCATTTTTACGATACCGAAAGAATCAAGCTTCAAGGCTCTGCTGGCCCAGGTTATCGAATCAGTAAACGCCAATCCTCTGATGAAGAGTTTCCAAACAAAGAGAACTACGAACTTATTGCCAATGCCAGTATCGATGGCTCTTTAACGCTCACTGAAACGTTTTCCATGGGTGCTACGGCTAATATGGCCTATGGTGAAGAAAACACGAACTACAACCTTAAAGGCTACCTAAAGAACATTCTGATGGGTAATTTAGCACTGACGTTTGATACTGAGTACATCTATAACACCACTGTTGCCTCAGACCAAAGCAATAGCGAGATCTATAGCTCAATGAATCTAAACTACGACTTCTAACCATACAGTTTGCTCTGCCCCCTAATATCGCAACTCCGGATAACAAAAGGCCCTCACAATGAGGGCCTTAAAAGTATCTAAAAGCGATTAACTTCTATCTCTGATATACTATTACGCTGTATTTGACCTCAAGCGTACTAGCACATCCATTTGCTTCAAGTTCGCCATACCAACATACGCGACAGGCACCAAGAACAATGAGAAGAAAGTTCCGACCGTTAAGCCGCCCACCAATACTAAACCGATGTTGATACGACCGAGAGAACCAGGACCATCAGCCAAAGCTAGCGGTAATGAACCTAGGATCATCGTCAGTGAGGTCATTAAAATAGGACGTAACCTTGAACGTGCGCTACTGACCGCGGCTTCTTTTGCACTGGCGCCTGATTTACGTTTCTCATTAGCAAACTCCACCAATAGAATACCGTGTTTCGTCACAAGGCCCACCAGCGTCAGTAAGCCGATCTTTGAATAGATGTTTAGGCTTTGACCAAACACCGATAACGTCAAGATCGCACCAACAATACACAGAGGAACGGTCAGCAAAATGATCATCGGGTCGACAAAGCTTTCAAACTGCGCCGCCAAAATCAAGAAGATGAAAACCAACGCCAGTACGAATAGTACCTGCGCACCTGCCGTAGAATCCACAAGGTCTTTGACAATACCGTTGAATTCGTAGCTCTGTGCTGGTTCCAATAAACTTGGTACCGTGTCGTCGATATACGCTTTCACATCACTTGCGGTGTATCCCGGCATGAGGTCAGCTGTAATTTCAGCACTGTCTTGTCCCATGAAGGTCTTAAAGTTCGATTCCGATGTTACCTGTTTGATGGAAACAAACTGAGACAAAGGAAGCCTTTGTCCCGATTGTGAATCCACATACAATTTATCCAAGACTTTGAAATCTCCAAGATCCTTCAGATTCACTTGTACTTGGATTGGGTATGTATAGCCATCATCTGCTTGTAAATCGGCAGCTTTCACTGAACCCAAGAAAGTCGACAGTGCGTTAGTAACATTGCCGTAGTCCACACCAGATAACACAATCGCATTGCGGTCAATCGATAAGTCATAGCGCAGCTGGTCGCGTAACATTGAGTTTTTAACGTTAGTGACACCCTCATAATCCTCAAGAGCCTCCACCACTTTGCTCGCTGTTTCAGACAAAGCGCCGGTATCACGATTCACAGTTGTAAGTTCGAGAATCATGTTAGTCGCAATATTCAAGTTATCCGCTGAGCGAACCTTGAAAGACATACCATAAGCAGAGACTGAACTTTTCGCTTTGGCAATAAACTCATTCACTAATTCATCCGCAGACTGGTCACGCTCTCCCCATGGTTTTAGTAGGACGTGATTGGTCGGTGTGCCTTCAATGTAAGACAGGTTGGCTTCAACTGATTCATCGCCTTTAAACACACTATTTAACTGTTCGTTGTTATCAAGATGATATTGGCGACCAACACCCGTTGGTGGTGTTGAGGTCACCTCTACAAAGCCAGTATCTTCTGTTGGCAACAGAACTTGAGGCATCTTCCAAACGGCCAATGCAGACAACGCAATTAGCATTAATGCGATACCGCTCATGAGTGCTTTACGATCAAACCACTTACCAAGCTCCTTAGTGTATCGGTCAGACAAAACATTGAGCTTCGCATCGACCTTTTGATACCACTTTGCAGGCGTCGAGACAGGCTTCATCAAGTAAGCGCTCATCATCGGTGAGAGCGTTAACGCGACAAACCCTGAAATGATCACAGCAGCTGCAAGTGTGAAAGCAAATTGCCTGAACAGATCGGCGGTTAAGCCAGCCATTAAGCCGATTGGCAAATAGACAACGGCCAAAGTCAATGTCATCGCAATAACGGGGAAAACGATCTCTCGACACCCTTTGATAGCAGCGTTGAATGGAGTTTCACCCTCTTCGATATGACGGTAACAGTTTTCCGCGACAACGATCGCATCATCAACCACCAGGCCAATCGCCAAAATGATCGCCAAGATTGTTAGGACATTGATGCTAAATCCAAGTAAATGCATCACTGCAAATACACCAATCACACACACAGGAATGGTAATAATCGGAATAGAAGCAACGCGAACAGAACCAAGGAAAAGAACAACAACGGCGGAAACAAGGACAATTGCCTCAACCAAAGTCATGAAGCCTTCATCAATAGCCGCTTTGATAAAATCAGCTTGGTTATAAACCATTTTCATCTCGATGCCTTCAGGCAATTGAGGTTGAATCAGGTCGATTTGCTTTTTAACTTTATTAGCAACCGTTACTGGATTTTCACTTTTAAGAGGCAAGACCTGAATCGACATCGCTAAATTGTCGTCAACACGAAGAATACTTGGCGTTAGGCTTTCTTCTCCCATTTTGACTTCAGCAATATCGCCAATACGGATGATCTTTCCATTATCAACACGTACCACTAGGTCTCGGACATCATCAACGCTGGTCACCTGATTGACCGGGTTAATAGAGAAATCTCGAACCTGGCCTTTGATCGTACCCGCGGTAAATGTCGCATTGTAAGAACTCAGCGTACCCACCACATCAGAAGCACTCATGTTGAGCGCCATCATGCGATCAGGTTGAAGCCAAACCCTCACTGCTTTTTGGCTACCACCGTATGGCCCCCAAATACCACCAACACCTTGAATATGTTTAAACTGAGGGACAACTTGCTGGCTAATGTAGTCGTACATATCTTGTTTAGACATTTTGCCAGTGTTCACAAACGTGATGATATTACTTGGCATACTGGTGTCTGATGAGTCATCTGTGACCGTTGGTTTATCAGTCATGCTCGGCGGGAAATCGCCAATAGCTTCAACACTACTGCGAAGATTGTTCATCAGGCTAGTGTATTCAAAGTCATCGACATCATCTTCGAAGATGATTTTTAGACTACAGGTGCCTTCCTGACAATCCGTAGTCATGGTCTTTACGCTATCAAGACCTGTAGCAGCAGTAATTAATTTGTCCGCGACATTGCGCGACATAAACTCTGCACTTGCACCATTAATTGCAGCCGTTACTGTTGCAGAGGGAGTTTTATGTTCAGGGAAATACTGAATCGATAGCTTCTGAAATGACAGCACGCCAAGCAGTACGATGGCGATGCTCAACACTGAAGCAAAAACAGGATGCTTAATACAAATCTCAGGAAGCTTCATTCGGGCTCTCCTTCGTTATCGCTTCCTTGCTGTTTGATTGACTACTTTGCTCAGCAGTGACCTTAGTTTTGCTGGCTGCACTTGGCTCTTCTTCTGAATCTTTTGAGCCGTCAGTCCAATCAACCGTCGGCTCTACTGGGTATTGTTCATCAAGTAGTGTTTCAGTGGTTTGTTCAATAGGTTTCGTTATCTTTTGAGGCATCAACTCTACTGTTTTTTGCTCAACATTCGGGTTCATGACCTTAACTAAAGAGGCTTTCTTTAGGTTTTGCTGGCCCGTAACCACCACGTTATCACCGAGCTGTAACCCTTTTTCAACAACGACGTATCCATCATTAGTATTGACACCGAGCTCAACGATTCGTTGTTCAATATTTTTTCCATTAACTACCCAAACGAAACGTTCTGCATCTTTGGCTTGGACCGCGTTTTGAGAAACGACCATTTTCGTTGAGTCTTCACTGGTCATCTGACTCACCTTGGCAAACATGCCCGGAACCAAGCGGTGTTCTGGGTTGGTCACATGCGCGTGAACCTCAACTCGACCTGAGCTTTCATCAACCGCTGGGGCTATGTAGTCTACGACGCCAGAGAACGCTTCATCGGTAAATGCATCAACTTGGATTGATACATTCTGTCCTAATTTTGCATTACCTAGGTCCGATTGCCCAATCGAATACTGGACTTCAACTGGATCAAGCTTGATCAAACTAACCAAGGCCGTCGAGCTATCAATTTTGCTCCCCACAGAGTGGTTGAAGTTCGTTAGCTGACCATCAAAAGGCGCCACCAATAAGTAATCATTCATTAGTGCCTCTTTCTGACGAAAGTCAGCGGCCGCAAGATTCGCTTGTTCTTTTAGCTCTTCAACATCTTGTTGAGACATTGAATCAGGTTGCTTTTTCAGTAGCTCTTGTACTCGCTTTAATTTTGATTTTGCTAGCGCTAACGAGCTTCTCGCTTTATCTAAATCAGCTTTTGCTTTGGTGTTATCTAGTTGAGCAATCAGCTCACCTTTCTTAACCGAATCCCCATCTTTGAAATGGATTTCGAGAATTTTATCGGAAGCGCTAAATGTCAATGCAGCAGAATCTGTAGCTCTAATTTTGCCGACTTCGTTGATTGAAGAAGTGAATGCTTGTTTGTGAGCCTTTTCAATGGTCACTGGAATCAGGGGCGAGTCTTCGGCAAATGTGGGAGTGATATGTAAGGCAAACAGAGCCAAACAGATTGTTTTACTAAGCTTTGTAAATTTCATTTTTAATAACCATAACCGTCAAATTCATCTGAATTAAACGTTTTCTAAGCAGCTATTTTTTACTTAATGAGCTTCCAGCTATTTAAATAATGCTAAAACAGCTAATAATGAGAATTGGGCTCAACTCACTGTCGAGCCCAGCAATGTTTATATGATTCCTAAAGTTTTCGTTCTAAACTCCAAAGTAAAAGTTAAAAACGATGTTGATATTGAACACCAAGTAAAACAGCGTCAGCGCTAACATCTGCAGTAATATTGGAACTCGTTCCTGGAATCGTCGTCAGGCTTTCGTCAATATTTTGTGATTCTCCGATAATAAAGCCGATACCTACATCCACCGAGTTGTCATCAGTGAAGTGGTAAGTTCCTCCAACAGTCACCCAGTGACGGTTTACATCAGGTATCGATAAAGAGGTTAGCTCGTCGGTTGGAGATATGTCGTACATGTAACCCGCTCGTAGCACGACGTCTTTCGACATTGTGTAAGTCCCCCCCACCGATACATGCCCTGCATCCTTCCATTGATACTCTTTAATTGAGTCGTCATAAGAGTCTGAAGTCAGTGAATCAAACTCAGACCAATTCACCCATTGCAGGCTATAGTGGAATGCCCATTGCTCGTTAAGTTGATGCCAACCAGAAAACTCCAATGTATCTGGCAGTGGTACATTCATCTTGTCGGCAGGAACTCCACCTTTCGTAATATCTCCTTCAACTTCGATATCCGGGCTATATCGATAAGTAATACCAAACCTGTTGTTTTCATTAACTTGGTAAGTAGCACCTATATTGGCGCCCAATCCAAATCCATCAGCATCAACGTCTAGCAGGTTTTTCCTGTGAATTTCGCCTTCCCCGTAGATGACATCGAGCCCAGCACCTAAATTGATTTTCTCAGACAGCTCATAGGCAACCGCCAAACCTACATTAATACTCGATAACGCTGTTTTCCCACCAAACTCATCCGCTTCGAACGAGTCATCAAATTCCACATCGGTACCGAAGTTAGAATGTACGGTGGCACCTAAGGTAAATTTAGAGCCTTGAATAGGATGAACATAATGAAGGTTTGGAACCAATGTTCCCGCATCAAGAGATTGATCATCGAGTGTTTCTGTACTGCCTATCATCGGCGTGTAGCTCACATTAGAGACATCGATACCACTATCGATATAGATAGCACCGACAGAGAGTGTAGGTTGCTCGATGTAAGCCATCGCAGCACTGTTCTTAGCGACGATCGCAGCACTATCCGCCATTACAGCGTCACCGGCAAACGCGCGACCTAAACCCGTTGCAGACTGCGCGTTAAGTTGGAATCCAGCCGCGTTGGTCAAGCAAGGAACAAGAGCAGCTGCAGTGCCCAATAAAAGTTTATTCTTCATTTTGAGGCACCTCTGTTTCGATATGATCTTCGTTATTGATGACGACGACAGCACCGTCACTCATTACCATTGAAGCAACAGCCACTTGCTGAGTGTCGACAGCTTCAAGCACATCCGACATATTGTCGCCTGGCATACCCGGTAGTCCATTTTCATCAACGGGACCTTCATAAGGAAACAAATAGGTTCCATGTCCGCCGGTGGTTGTTCTTACCGCTCCGCGCTTTTGTACTGTATTTTCCGATGTACCTGTAATTGGCTCTAAACCAAGCGCAGTAATCAACGGCTCAGTACCTGTTCGAATATTATCCGGGGCTGTATTTGGAATGACGCTATCCGGAACGTAATCAACGCCTACATCGCAGGTTTCACCACAATCTCCAACCGCTGCTAACAAAAGAGTTGGTTGCTGTGCTGAGACTTGGCGTGAGATAAAACTCGCCGGGTCCGCACTATCAATTGTTGTTTGAACACCCTGCTTAAGGTCGGTGACCACTAAACTGAAAATGTCATCCTCTAATTGGCTCACAAGTAACGCGTTGTCTGTTGAAAGTGCGACAAACTCACGTAGCGCTTCAATACACTCTTGATTCGTTGCATCCGTAGTACAGACATCGGGGATGACCGTTTCAGCAATACCACGCTGAACATCTGGGGATTTTTTAACCCCTTCTGACATTTCAGGGCCTAAGGTTTGAGAAGACAAAACCAAGTTGGTTAGCCCCTGCCCCGGAACAACAAAGTTCACGGTATTGAAAGCAAAGTCTGAGTTAGCCGTAAGTTCTCGAGACGCTTGACTGAATTCACTGACCATTACCGACATGATGCCGCCCAACGATTGACCAATTAAGTGAACGTCATCTTTTTTAACCCAATCTTCTTGGCTTAACGCATAACGAAGACCTAAAAAGTCAGACACTGATTGCTGAAGGTTAGAACGCAGAGCTAGAGGTGAATCGATGTTGATGAAAAACGCTTTGTTTGCTCGAGCACTAATTTCTACTCCAGTTTCTTCGTCATCACCAGGGTCAGTATCAGTGTTGTCATAGCGCATTCGTTCCCCGTGATACGGCATATCAATAGCAACAACGGCATAACCTTTTTTCGTGTATTCTGCAGCCATCAGAGATGCAGTACTTCGCTCAGCGGTAACACCGTGGATAAAAATAGCGACCGGTAACTCTATAAAGCTACCCCAGTTGAACTCTTTTGGTACGTATATGTCTGCTGTTATCTCGAGATCTTCTGTTAGTTTGGGGATCGGATTGTCAGCAGTAGGGAAACCACCGTCAGTGTTGGTGATCCATTCATAAAGTGGTGGACAATTTTTCTTCGGATCAAATTCATCGACGGTACATTCCGCTTCCCTTTCTTTAGTGAAAGGTAAGTAAGATGGGATTTTTAGGACCTTTGTGTATAAATTGTACCCGCGTTTTTCCTCGTTAAGTTCAGGAAGGGCACTAGAGAAAGAACTCCCATACAATAAATGGCTTCTTCTCATCGCATCCAGAGGGGAATAAGCGCTCTGAGTTTTAAATTGAGCAGCATATACAGGAACACCCTTCTCTGGATAAAGTGCATAATATGAGTCAATAGCATTTAGTACCTGCTCTTGAATATTCTCCTCTTTATTGCTTTGTAGCGGTACATCTGAATATATCAATTCATCAAAACTAGAGTCTGCTTTTAAAGGCTCATCGAATTCAGTTTTTACCCCATCGGTGACAACAATAGAATAAGTCGTCCCCGCTTTTAACCCAGATTCACATTGAATTTTAATATTAGAACCATCGGCGGATATCTGGGTACCCACTTCCTCACCTGTTTCCCCATCAATTAATACAACATTCCCCGCTAAGGTTTCATTATTCAGTGGAAAACGCTTATCAGAATTAACGCTTTGTAATGGAATTAAAATAGGCTCAGCACAAAGTCCCCAGCCGTCTAAAGCCGCGTATGAGTTATTGTAATCCTGATAGTAGGCATCATTCATCGATGACATCGCGGCAGCGGGCTCACCGACTCCGGTAATGGTGCCATCGTCGTCGTACCCATATCCGTCGTTCGGTTTTGGTAGTTCATTAATGTTGTAAGGAACCAATACTGAAACAGGTTCTTGAGTCGAGTCTTCAGACTGACAGCCGAGTAAGGCAAGCGTAATTAGTCCACATAAATATGGCTTATTGAATTCTTTCAAAACAGCTCCTTCGTAGCTTTAGCATTAAACTGGTGTGGTCATGCGATTTATCATTATTAGAGTTGCCATTTGAGTCAGAGATAGACTCGATTTGTTTCAGAGAGCAGGCAACACGAAGTTGGAATGACACATTGATAGAACTACGTAAGAAATTTGAGCACTTAACCCACACCCACTAAATCAGCGTCACATGCTAATGATCCAATAGCTGCTAACACCAAGCACCTTAAACCACATTAAACAACCTCAAAAAGGTATATAAGGAAATCTAATTAAGTCGATAAGAATTTAAAATTCAGCAACTTAAACCTCAAAGACAACAAATTCAGCAAGTTTATATTTGTAACGGTATTTGTTATATTTAGGTTAGAACGCTTATAACAATGAGAACCCAAATGTCTGCTGAATTTATTATCAATGATGATATACAGGTCAATTTAGAAGAGAGTGAAATCCACCACTTTAAGACAGGACGCACATACCCGATTGGTTCTAATGAATCAGAGCTCCTTAAATTTTTCATCTCAAAACCTAACGAGGTGATCACACGGCAAGTCCTGATTGAACAAGTTTGGGTGTCTAAAGGTATTTACGTTGAAGATGGAAGCCTAATGCAAACCATCTCAATCTGCAGGAAAGCACTAGAAGATAAGAGTGGAATGATCATTGTCACTGAACGTGGCAAAGGATATCGATTCGCAGGTCAAGTAACGCAAGATAAAGAAGGTGCACTTCGTAAGATTCAAGCGCAAGCAAAGCAAGATTCGCAACAAACATTAGAGGTGGTTCCGAAAGAAGAAGCGACACAAGAAACCACAACTCCTGCGAAAAAGAGCAGTAATGTGTTGGCGTTATTTGGCGTATTTACCCTTGTAGCCGTGCTATCCCATTATCTATTTTCGTACTTAGATAGAAATACCTTGGCTGAAAGCCTAACAGGAGAGCATTTTATTTCCTGTAAGATAGAAACCGATGAATTTACTTTTAACGAGCTCTACAACGTTACTCTTTATGAATATAAAGATCGAAAAATCATTATCGATAATTCAGGGAATTCTTTGAGCTTCCCAAGCGAATTTAAAGGAGTTACTTGTGAATAAAGACAAACAAATATTCGTTATAGTTGCGCTATTGGGTATTTTAGTCGGATGGCTGACAACATTAATTCCTCAAACACACCTTAAAGGGCATTATTTAGCCAACACGGCATCGGTGGTCAATCCGCCCGATAAAATCATTTACAATCAGGCTTCGGTTAATATCGAATTTAAAAAGAATAACAGTTACGAGCTGCTTTATGTTTCTACTAAAGAAGCGGGCTTTACTTCATCAGGTACTTACGCGGTTAGCCAACATGATATTTCGTTAGACGAAACTCAACATGAGCAGATCATTCCTAATCGAGATCTCACGTTTTACGAGAAAGTCATGATCAGTGAAGGCGCAGTTCTGTCTTCAGATGCGATGACTTACATTCCGTTGAACGATGAAGAGCTATTACTGGTGACCCAACGTGGATTAATTCATTTTTGCAAAAAGGTCATCTGTGCTGAGTTACCTGCATATTCTAATTCGGAGCCTGAATTGGATATCAATTAAATACAGGCTCCGTATGTGAAAAGCGCTCGTGACTAACTACCTCTAGTTGCGAGTGATTCATCCCAATGCTGACGCCTAGCTATCCTCAATCAAGTAGGCGTCAGATCGTGAAAACAGCCACCTATGATGTGAATAATAGCCCTTCCCTGTTCATTTCGGTCACTAGGCTGATAATCCTGGCATTTTATAAACCTCGCCAACTATATGCAACAACACCACTCAAAAGTGATCCAAGTTATATTCTAACGAACGATAAAATTTGTTTATTAACAACTAAACAACAGTAGTTAATCACGATTTACAACCACAATTAACATCAAAAAAAATGTTTGTCTTAGATCATATCAACCTCAACTATGCCTCGTGCCACAGTGCAGTTTTCTGTACATTCATTGTCATATTCTGAAACAGTTTCTTATATTTTTTTAAACTTTGTGGAGATTTCTATGTTAGAACTCTTGATCGGATTAGTGGTTACCGTCGCTGTTGGTTACTTTATTGTAAAAGGCTATAAGGCGGCGGGCGTATTACTAACAGCTGGCCTTGCTCTTCTTCTTATTACTGGCCTTATTGGTCACACAGTCTTACCAGCTAAGATAGCTTCAACAGGTAACATGGTTACCGATTCACTAGAATTCGTTAAATACATGCTTCAGTACCGTGGCGGCGGCCTAGGTATGCAAATCATGCTTCTTTGTGGTTTCGCTTCTTACATGACGCACATCGGTGCAAACAACGTGGTAGTGAAACAGTTCTCTAAGCCACTGTCTGTTATCAAATCTCCATACGCACTGCTTGTTGCTGCGTACATTGTAGCGTGTCTGATGTCTCTAGCAGTAAGTTCTGCAACGGGCCTTGGCGTGCTATTGATGGCTACCCTATTCCCAATGATGACGGCAATGGGTATTTCTCGCCCAGCTGCGGTTGCGGTATGTGCATCTCCGGCGGCTATCATTCTTTCACCAACATCGGGTGACGTAGTTATCGCTGCAGAGAAATCAGGTTTAGACCTAGACGTATTCGCGGTTCAAACGGTACTGCCAGTGTCAATCTGTGCAATCATCGTAATGGCTGCAGCGGCTTTCTTCTGGAACAAATACCTAGATAAGAAAGAAAACACGCCAATGGAAAAAGTTGATGTTTCTGAGATTGAAACAACAGCGCCTGCTTTCTATGCGGCTCTTCCTTTCCTACCTATCATCGGTGTTTTCCTATTCAACGGCCGTACCATTCCAGGGCTTAAGCTAGACATCTACACTATCGTAGTTGGCTCAATTTTCGTTGGTGCACTTGTTGATTACGTTGTGAAGAAATTCGACGGTGAAAAGACGCTAGAAGATCTAGATTCTTGTTACCAAGGTATGGCGGACGCATTTAAAGGCGTTGTAATGCTGTTAGTTGCGGCAGGTGTATTTGCTCAAGGCCTAATGTCTATCGGTGCAATTGATAACCTAATCGGTCTTGCTGAAGCAGCAGGCGCTGGCGGCATCGCACTAATGCTTATCCTCACAGGTCTAACGGTTGCTGCGGCAATTGCGACAGGTTCTGGTAATGCACCTTTCTATGCATTCGTTGAGCTTGCGCCTTCACTGGCTGCGAAGATGGGTCTAAACCCAGCGTTCCTTATTATCCCAATGCTTCAAGCATCAAACCTAGGTCGTACTATCTCTCCAGTATCTGGCGTAGTGGTAGCAACTTCAGGCATGGGTAAAATTAGCCCATTTGAAGTGGTAAAGCGTACCTCTGTACCAGTCATCTGCGGCCTTATCACGGTTATCTTCGGAACACTGGTTCTAGTACCAATGGCAGCTTAAGTCGTTAATAGTTATACAGATATATAATGCCTAAACAAAAAGGCGCTGAACTTAATAAGTTCAGCGCCTTTTTTAATATCACTCTGCAACACCTTTACAGCTATGGAGAGGCGGATTGAATAATACGGCTTGAAATAGTGTTATTTCAAAGGACCAAGCCCTACTTCATTTCACCATAGCGTTCTAGGTAAAGAACCGTTGCAGCTGTACGAGAAGGTACTTGCAGCTTTTTCAGCAAGCTCTTCATATGTACCTTAACTGTCGATTCAGAAATAAACAGGTGGTCCGCGATTTGCTTGTTACGGTAACCTTTCGCAACTTCTTGCAGGATCTGCATTTCACGTTCCGTCAATTGGTCAAAAATGTCGTTGCGGCTACCTGCGTCACTTAGGTAACGAGCAACTACACTACTGTATGCCTTGTCACCACCGTGTGCTTGCTTAAGAAGTTCGATCAATTCATCAGGCTCGGTGTCTTTCAGCAAGTAACCATCAGCACCCGCTTTTACAATCGCTTCAATGTCTGCAGGGCTGTCAGAGACCGTCAGGATTACAATGTTTGCGCTAGAACCGTCAGTGCGAAGTGCTTTCAAGGTATCTAAACCAGACATGCCCTTCATATTGAGATCCAAAAGGATCAAATCAGGTTCTTCTTCATGAGCAAGAGCAACCGCTTCAGTGCCGTTACTTGCTTCTGCAATCACTTCGAATTCGTCTTCAAAGCTCAGTAATTGGCTTATACCTCTGCGCATCAATGGATGATCATCAACCAGCATTACTTTACAAATCGTCAACTTTAACTTCCTTCAAACTTTTATATTTCAATATGACTGTACAGCCTTCACCTTGCGCCGCTTCAATCGTCAAGTCGCCATTCAGTCTTGCCGCACGCTCCTGCATAATGCTCATCCCGTAGTGGTTCACCTTGGAACTACTTGAGTCAAAGCCATCTCCATTATCTTTTATCACGACTAATACTTCACCGTCCTCATCGATACAGCATACATCTATCAAGTCGGCATTGGCGTGTTTTATTGCATTTATTGTTGCTTCACGAATCAATTGAAGCAAGTGAACCTGACTATGCGCATCAAGCTCGATCGATGAGAGATTATTAGTGAGGTTAATCTTCGCATCGGTTCTCTCGCTGAGCTCCTCAAGCATGGTACTTAAGGCGTCTCCAAAGTTGCCCTCTTTAATGGTCAACCTAAATGTGGTGAGTAGTTCTCTTAACTGGGTATAAGCGTCGGCTAAGCCGTTTCCGATCTCAGACGCTATTTGTTCAGATTGCTCTCGGTGCTGTTGCTCTGGCAGTTTGCCAATCACACGCTTTAATAGTGTAACTTGGATTTTCAAGTACGACAGTGATTGAGCCAATGAATCGTGGAGTTCACGTGCAATCGTGGCACGCTCTTCCATGATAATAAGCTGTTCAGCTTTCTTTTGAGCACGATTGTAGTAGATCGCTCTCGATAGCAGTTGAATGAAGCTTTCGATCAGAGCTTTAGTTGAGTGCCCGTGGTGATATGAACAGTATAAATAGCCGAGAATAAGTTCGTTATCGTCGAGTTTCATCTCAAACTTTTCGTAGTCTAAATTCGAATCGTAACCTTCATCCATAATCAACGAACGGCCTGAGTTATCTACAATCTCGAGCCTCAGTGATCCAATCCCTTCCAAGCTCACGAGATGCTGCAAGATAGCTCGGAAGTTTTCAGGAGCAATACGCGTAACCGTGAGCTCTTGTGACGAGTTATAAAGTGCCTGCAGCGACTGGTTCGCATTTTGCAGCTCAATCGTCTTGGCATCCACCACATCTTCAAGGTTTCGATAAAGCACGCCTAAATCTTTGGCCATCGAGTTGAAGGTTTTGGTCAAAATGCCCATTTCGTTGTTACTGGTCACTTTGAGTTCTACCTCGAAGTCGCTGTTTTTGATTCTTTGGCTCGCACCGACAAGAGCATGTAGCGGTTTAACAACCTGTTTACGTACAAAATGAACAACAAAAAGAGATATGACGAGAATTCCGCCCAAACCGATACCACCAGCCCACGCCAGTTTAATCAATTTGTCTTCTGAGAATTCTTGCAGTTTAAAAACAAATCCATCGATCTCAGTTACGAAGTTTTCAACCAACACGAGATAGTGTTTACGGTCTTCACTATTCAGAACGCGTTTCAATTCATGCCAACGGCCAATAATTAGGTAGTAGTCTTCTGTGATATCCGTCGGAACATCCCAACTCACCAATTTAGTCATCGAAGGCGAATAAAGTGAACTTTCAAACTCACGGATATGGGAATCGAAATCAACAGATTCTATTTGAATATCATGGGCTAAACGATAGCTTTGCATACGCATCGAACCGGCTACATTGACAGCCTCAGCATCGTTCAAGCTTGAAGCTAAGGTAAAGATAGCAAAGCCAGTAGTAGCAACGGACAACAGCAATATAGAGAGTAATGACTTAGCTATTGTACTAGTAACAGATGAGACCGGTTTTATAAGCAAACGTGACTTCCTATTGATATATAACTTGCTATTAGGCTCGTATTGTCACACATCAAAAATCATAGCTCCATTCAATATGTGATCACTCGCCTCGTAATTTATTGATCTATGACAATATATACCCCCAATTAGCCCTTAGGGGGTATTTATACAATTGTTTCTAAACCTACACTACTTGTGATGACAAATTACAAGATATTAATGAAATAATGACCTACAATTACAACATCTTAGCAACATCTAGGGGTTTTTAGTGGTAGATCTGTCAAAACGTCGTCTGTTTTCTAGAAAAAAAGTCGATTCAAGCCAAATTCGTTTGCCTTGGATTAATAACCTAGAGAGCTTTGTAGATGATTGCACTCGCTGCGGAAAATGCATCGAGAGTTGTGAGACTAAGATAATCATTGTAGGTGATGGTGGGTTCCCCACTGTCGATTTCTCTATCGATGAATGTACGTTCTGCTATCAATGTGCAGACGTTTGTCCGGAACCCATTTTTAAGCCAAAGCAAGGAGAGCCTTGGCAAGCAAAAGCACGTATTTCTGATAAGTGTTTAGCGCAACAAAATGTTGAATGCCGAAGCTGTGGTGACATGTGTGAACCTATGGCCATTCAATTTCAACTTAGAGCAGGCAGTGTTGCTCTACCAAAAATCGAGTTAGATGAGTGTAGCGGTTGTGGAGCCTGCGTAGCAGTTTGCCCTACTTCAGCTATTCTTGTGAGTAATGCATAAATAAAAATAACGAGAGCAATTTATGGCACTAAATGAAGTGCATATATCAAGTTTAGTCGTGCATGTGAGCCCAGAGCATCTCAATGAGATCAAAGCTGAGATCGAACAATTCGATAACGCTGAAATCTACGGAGATAGCCCTGAAGGCAAAATCATCGTGGTCCTGGAAACCGAGAACCAAGGTTTTGTAACGGACACCATCGAAGCAATAAACAACATTAAGAACGTTTTAGGGACAGCTTTGGTTTATCACCAAATCGAAACTGGACTAGAAGAAACGGATTTAGAAACTGGAAGCAACAATTCTCAACTTGAGGGTGAAGTATGAAAATGACAAGACGTGCGTTTGTGAAAGCAAACGCAGCTGCATCAGCGGCAGCCGTTGCAGGTGTAACACTACCGGCAACAGCAACCAACCTGATTGCTAGCTCAGATCAAACAAAAATCACGTGGGATAAAGCGCCTTGTCGTTTTTGTGGTACGGGCTGTTCGGTACTAGTAGGTACTCAAAACGGCAAAGTGGTTGCGACTCAAGGCGACCCAGAAGCACCGGTAAACAAAGGCCTTAACTGTATCAAAGGCTACTTCCTTTCAAAAATCATGTACGGCAAAGACCGTCTAGAACAACCTCTTCTTCGTATGAAAGATGGCGAGTTCCATAAAGATGGTGATTTCGCACCAGTATCTTGGGACAAAGCGTTCGACGTGATGGCTGAGAAATGGAAAGCGTCTCTTAAGAAGAACGGCCCAACAGGTGTTGGTATGTTCGGTTCTGGTCAGTGGACAGTTATGGAAGGCTACGCAGCCGTTAAGATGATGAAAGCGGGTTTCCGTTCAAACAACATCGATCCAAACGCTCGTCACTGTATGGCTTCTGCGGTAGGTGCATTCATGCGTACCTTCGGTATCGATGAGCCAATGGGTTGTTACGATGACTTTGAACACGCAGACGCATTTGTACTGTGGGGTTCAAACATGGCAGAAATGCACCCAGTACTATGGACTCGTATTACAGACCGTCGTCTAAGCCACCCACACGTTCAAGTAAACGTACTATCTACGTACTACCACCGTTCTTTTGAGCTTGCTGACACTGGTTACATCTTCAACCCTCAGTCTGACCTTGCGATCGCTAACTTCATCGCAAACTACATCATTCAAAACGATGCGGTTAACTGGGACTTCGTAAACAAGCACACGCACTTCAAACAGGCAACAACTGACATTGGTTACGGCCTTCGTGATGACGACCCACTACAGAAAGCAGCAGCAAACCCTAACTCAGGTGCAATGACTGCAATCACTTTCGAAGAGTACAAAGCAGCAGTTGCAGAGTACACAGTAGAAAAAGCA
Organism: Vibrio sp. 070316B; assembly: GCF_013114115.1. NCBI lineage: Bacteria > Pseudomonadati > Pseudomonadota > Gammaproteobacteria > Vibrionales > Vibrionaceae > Vibrio > Vibrio sp. 070316B. The sequence continues at coordinate 33,356 of NZ_VTYC01000007.1, forward strand.
TCTGAAATGTCAGGCGTATCTGAAGAGAACCTGATCAAACTTGCTAAGCAATACGCGGATCCAAACATCAAAGTAATGTCTCTATGGACAATGGGTATGAACCAACATACTCGTGGTGTATGGATGAACAGCCTTGTGTACAACATCCACCTTCTAACAGGTAAGATTTCTACTCCAGGTAACAGCCCATTCTCACTAACGGGCCAACCATCTGCGTGTGGTACAGCTCGTGAAGTAGGTACGTTCTCTCACCGTCTACCTGCAGATATGGTGGTTGCTAACCCTAAACACCGTAAGATTGCAGAAGACATCTGGAAACTTCCAGAAGGCACTATCCCAGCAAAACCTGGTAAACACGCTGTTGCTCAAGACCGTGCATTAAAAGACGGTACTATCAACGCTTACTGGGTAATGTGTAACAACAACATGCAAGCTGGTCCAAACATCAACACTGAGCGTCTACCTGGTTACCGTAACCCAGATAACTTCATTGTTTGTTCAGACCCGTACCCAACAGCAACCGCTCAAGCGGCTGACCTTATCCTTCCTACAGCAATGTGGATTGAGAAAGAAGGTGCTTACGGTAACGCTGAGCGTCGTACACAAGCATGGTACCAACAAGTGAAAACGGTAGGTGAAGCTAAGTCTGACCTATGGCAAATCATGGAGTTCTCTAAACGCTTCACTATTGAAGAAGTTTGGGGTGAAGAACTGGTTGCGAAAATGCCTGAGTACCGTGGCAAAACCATGTACGACGTGCTTTACAAAAACGGCAATGTTGATGCTTTCCCTCTGTCTGAAGCTCAAGAGCTTAACGACGATGCACAAGCACAAGGTTTCTACGTTCAAAAAGGTCTATTCGAAGAATACGCAGCCTTTGGTCGCGACCACGGTCACGATTTAGCACCATACGATACTTACCACAAAGTACGCGGCCTACGCTGGCCAGTTGTTGACGGTAAAGAAACACTATGGCGCTTTAAAGAAGGCTCAGATCCATACGCTAAGAAAGGTTCTGGTTGGGACTTCTACGGCAAGCCAGATGGTAAAGCACTGATCATCAATGCTCCATACGAAGCGCCACCTGAAGTACCAAACGATGAATACGATATGTGGCTATGTACAGGTCGTGTTCTTGAGCACTGGCACACAGGTACTATGACTCGTCGTGTACCAGAACTTTACAAGGCAGTACCGGATGCACTTTGTTACATGCACCCTGCTGACGCTAAAGCTCGTGGCTTACGCCGTGGTGATGAAGTTCTTATCGAAAACAAACGTGGTGAAGTTCGTGTGCGTGTTGAAACTCGCGGCCGTAACCGTCCACCACAAGGCTTGGTATTCGTACCGTTCTTTGATGCAAGAATTCTGATCAACAAGTTGATCTTGGATGCAACGGATCCTCTGTCTAAACAGACGGACTACAAGAAGTGTCCAGTTAAGATCACTAAAGTTGCTTAAGCCCTAGGCTTAGAGAAACGATCTTAAGTATTTAATATTGTGGCTACTTTTTCACCATTTAGAAAGAGTAGCCCTCTCAAAGAATTAGCCTTTAGGCGGAGAAATTAACATGAAAAAACTGATTACTGCCCTACTATCAGCTGGTCTTTTGCTAGCTGGCGTGGCTCAAGCTGAGCTGGATAACCCTGGCGGCATTGGTGGCGTAGAGTCTTTACGTGGTGTAAGTGAACTTGAAGCAACGCGTGCAGCAGACGACTTCAAAAAGTACCCTCGCGACCAAGTGCTTGAGAGCGATTACGTATACCAACCACCATTGGTACCTCACAATATCCGTAGCTACGAAGTCTCTCTGAACGCAAACAAATGTCTGTCTTGCCACAGCTGGAAAAATGCGAAAGAGATGGGTGCAACAAAAATTAGTGTTACTCACTACATGAACCGTGAAGATGCAGTACTTGCTGACGTTTCACCTCGTCGTTACTTCTGTCTGCAGTGTCACGTTCCTCAAGCTAATGCGAAACCATTAGTAGAGAACGAGTTCAAACCTGTTGACTCACTACGCTAATCTTAGCCGTATTGTAGAGAGGCTATTATATGAAATTATTGAAAGCGTTTTGGAAAAGACTGACAACTCCAAGTAAAGCAGCCGTAGGCCTTGTACTTTTCTTGGGGTTCTCTGGTGGTCTTTTATTCTGGGGGGCATTTAACACGGGTATGGAAGCAACCAATACAGAAGAGTTCTGTTCTGGCTGTCACGCACCTATCGTTGAAGAGATCCAAGAGACGATTCACTACTCTAACCGTTCAGGCGTTCGTGCAATCTGTTCAGACTGTCACGTACCGCATGAGTGGACGGATAAGATTGTTCGTAAAGTTCAAGCATCAAAAGAGCTATATGCTCACTTTATTTCAAAGACGATTGATACGCCTGAGAAATTCAAAGAGCGTCGTCATCACTTAGCTGAGCGCGAATGGGCTCGATTGAAGAAGAACGATTCACTTGAGTGTCGTAACTGTCACCAGTTCGATTACATGGACTTCTCCGAACAGAGTCCTCGTAGTGCGAAACAACACTCAACAGCGCTGGCTTCTGGTGAGAAGACATGTGTAGACTGCCACAAAGGCATCGCACATAAACTACCAGACATGCATGGCGTTGAAGGCTGGCAATAAGGAGCAATTGAATGAGTACTTTAGAGAGCGTAATTTGGCATATCCTAGGTTACAGTGCTATGCCAGTTATCATTCTTGGTGGCTTCGTAGGTGTTGCAGCCGTGTCTCTTTGGATTTTATCTATGGGTAAAGACAAAGAAATCGATTAAGAATCGACATTACATCAACGCTATCAGTTATTCTTAAGATAGGTTGACACGAAAAAGCCACTGAATTCAGTGGCTTTTTTATTGTTTCACGTTCTGTACTTTCAAATACGTATACGTACTTTAGGCTTCACTTTCCGGTACGTCTTTCTCTGCGACTTCTGTATCAACGTTCTCTTTATCGACGATAGGAAGTACCTGTTTTACGTAGTTACCCGGCGCCTTGCCAATTACAGGGTGCAGCTCAGAACCTTGATTAAACGGTTCGATTTTCTCATCTGCTTCAAAGCCCTGCAGCCATTGATTCCAGTGAGTCCACCATGAGCCTTCATTGTGAGTCGCATTCGATAGCCACTCGTCTGCAGAATCATCCAAGTTATCGTTTAGCCAGAATCCATACTTTTTCTTGTCTGGGTGATTAACAATGCCTGCAATATGACCAGACTCTCCAAGCACAAACGTTTTATTACCACCGGTATACAGTGCGCCGCGGTAAGTCCCCTGCCATAAGGCAATATGGTCTTCTTTAGCCGAGATGAAGTAGCTTGGTATTTTGATCTTATTCAGGTCAATCCAGACACCGCCTACTTTCACGCCTTTGTCTTGAACAAGTTTATTCTCAAGGTAGAGTTCACGCAGCAAAAAATTATGGCATTTAGCTGCAACGTTAGTGCTGTCACTGTTCCAGTACAACAGATCAAACTCCATTGGGCTGCTGCCTTTTAGGTAGTTATCAATGTAGTAGTTCCAGTACAGGCTGTTTTCACGAAGCAAACTGAATGTCACGCTTAATGAACGACCATCCATGAACCCTTTAGCATCGTTCTGTTTCTCAATGGCGTTAATGATCGTTTCATTGATATATGCGCCAACCTCTCCCGGCTGAGAGAAGTCTAATAGAGTCGTAAAGAAGGTCGCGGTTTTAATGCGTTTCTTCATTCTTTTAGCAGCATAGTAAGCGACCGTTGAAGCGAGAACAGTACCACCAATGCAGTAACCTGCAGCATTGATTTGCTCTTTACCCGTGATATCTTCAATTGCCGTCACGGCTTTCGCTACGCCTTCCGTGACATAGTCACCGAACTCTAAGTCTTTTTGCGCTTCACCTGGGTTGCGCCAAGACATCATGAAGACGCTGTGCCCTTGCTCAAGCAACCAACGAACCATTGAGTTCTTTTCACGAAGGTCGAGAATGTAATACTTATTGATGAATGGAGGAACGATCAACAAAGGCGTCGCGTTCACTTGAGGTGTTTTTGGGTAGTATTGAATAAGCTCGAACAGCTCGTTTTGAAAAACGACATCACCTTCCGTGTTCGCAACATCAACACCTAATCGGAAGGCATTATTGTTGGTCATACGGATCTTTAGGATATCCGCGCTCGCTTCAACATCAGCTTGTAGCTGTTCAAGCCCATCTAGCAAGTTTTCACCATTGCGCTCAAGCGTTAGCTTCATCAACTCTGGGTTAGTCGCAATGAAGTTACTAGGAGAAAGAGCATTGATAGCCTGACGTGAAAAGAACGCCACACGTTCCTTGGTTTTCTCGTCTATGCCTTCGATTGAATTAATGGTGTCTATATAGCTTTTGCTGAATAACAAATAAGACTGCTTGATAAAGCTGTAAAACGGGTCATTTTTCCACGCTTCATCAATAAAGCGTTTATCACTGCGCTCTTCAGTAATGACGCTTTCGGTATTACCCATCAGTGCGGCATTTTGCCAAATCTTAAGTTGCTGTTCCCACCACTGGGATTGTAACTGAAGGAGAACGGCGGGTTGGTTAGCGGCTTGCTCGAAGATTTTTGACGCATCATCAAAATTCAACTCTTGCATCGCTTGATTTAGGGGAGATTGCGCGGCTTCCTTGTTTTGTTCAAAGTTTTCCCACCATTGCAGGTTTGTTTGTTGAAGTTTAACAAGGTAGTCCGAAAAGAAGTGTTGAAACATAACATGACTCCAATAATCGGAAAATCGCCACCGAGCCTCACAGTAAGCACTGTGCTGATTCGATGGCGATTTTATTTATGCAGGCGTAACTGTTTTCAAGTTTTCAGTCGTTAGTGTTTCAACATCTTCTTTGAACTCTTTTGCCACAGCTTGAAGCTTAGCACTGTCACTCATCATCTGTTGAGAGAGTTGAGTTAACGCTGCTAGTTGCTGGCTGTTGAATGCCGTAAGGCTGTTCACATCTTTAATTTCACTTACTGCTTTCATTTGAGCAAGACCCATATCCGTGTAAGTCTGCATCGCATTCATTTGCAATTCCGTCATTGTTTGAACGTTCTTTGCAACCAACTTGTTGAACTTGAAGTACGGTTCAAATTGCTTTTCAGTTTGGTCAGTAATCGTTTTAAAAATATCCGTGTACATAAGTAACTCCTGATGAATACATAGTGTAGTAAATTGGTACTGATATCGTTTCAGTTAAGGTGCGATGGTTTGCTAACGCACCTTGTAGACTGCAGCGATAAATTGTTTAGCTTGCCAACGATACATCCGGCGTTAACCTTCAATACCCTTAAGCAGAACAGCGGTTCCCATTCCCCCACCGACGCAGAGTGAAGCAACGCCATAACTGGTCTTTTGCTCAAGCATTTCGTGGATGAGTGAAACAATGATTCGGTTGCCTGACGCTCCTAGAGGATGACCTAGGGCAATCGCGCCGCCATTGACATTCACTTTTGGTTTAAAGGCTTCAAGAGGCAGATCGTGTTGCTCTGATAACTGATACATCACACCTAAAGCTTGAGCCGCAAACGCTTCGTTTAATTCAAAAAGATCAACTTGCTCGAGTGTTAAGTCAGCTTTATCCAGCGCTTTAGATACAGCCTCTACTGGACCCAATCCCATGATCTTTGGGTCTAATCCAGATTGTGCGTAGCTTGTTAGCTCGACCAGTGGTGTCAGGCCGTATTTTGTTACAGCATTCTCTGAAGCCAATATGATTGCACTCGCGCCATCATTGATACCTGAAGCGTTGCCCGCAGTGACCGTACCTTCACGGTCGAATGCAGGACGAAGCTTTTGCAAACCTTCGAACGTTGCATCCGCTTTCGGATATTCATCGGTATCAAAGGTGACGGTCTGCCTGCGCTGTTTCACTTCAACAGGCACAATTTGCTCATCAAACTTACCCGCTTCAATCGCAGCTACCGCTTTTTGTTGGCTTTCTAGCGCGTAGTTGTCTTGAGCAAGGCGCGATATATTCAATGCATTCGCAATGTTCTCCGCAGTCACACCCATGTGGTAATGATTGAAAGCATCCGTCAGACCATCGCCAACAAGCAGATCTTTCATCGAAATGTCGCCCATTTTGTGTCCGTTACGAATACTTGGCGGAAGCACGAAAGGGATTTGAGACATCACTTCCACGCCCGCAGCAACCACGATTTCTGCATCTTGCGCTTTAATATGAGCTGCAGCGTCCATGACTGATTTCATACCACTACCGCAGATCATATTAACGCCGTAAGCTGGAGTCTCTTCAGGTAGCCCTGCGTAGATTGAAGCCTGACGTGCAACGCCCATACCTTGCCCTGCTGAGATCACGTTACCTACGATCACTTCATCAATGACATCTAGAGGAAGAGCTACTGAATCCAGAGCACCTTTAATTGCTACGCCAGCCAACTCACCCGCACTAACGTTTTTCAATGAACCCGTAAATGAACCAATTGGTGTACGTTTCGCTGCAACAATAAATACTTTTTCCATCATTCAATTCCTGTCAGTTTCGCCAATTAGTGCATGTACAAGCCGCCATTTACAGACAAAGTCTCGCCCGTAATATACGCACCTGAATCGCTTGCTAGGAATCCAACCGCTTCGGCAATTTCCACTGGTGTTGCTAAACGTTTCATTGGGATTTGGTTCTTGATTGAATCCAATACTTCAGGCTTCATTTGCTCAACCATTGGGGTTGCAGTGTAGCCAGGGGCAATCACGTTCACTGTTACGCCACTGCGAGCGCCTTCTGCAGCTAAGGCTTTCGAAAAACCAATCATCCCAGCTTTTGCCGCCGAGTAGTTGGTTTGTCCGAATTGCCCTTTAAGGCCATTCACTGACGAGATATTGATGACACGGCAGTTTCCTTTCTCACACATAGGTGCGAACAGCGGTTGAGTCACGTTGAACAAACTGTTTAAGTTCGTTTCGATAACCTCTTTCCACGCTTCGGCGTTCATCTTTTTAAATACGCTATCACGTGTGATGCCAGCGTTATTAACGAGAACATCAACGGTTCCCTCTTCCTCTAATAACTTGCTCAAGCTCAATGCGCACTCTTCTGTATTGGTGACATCCAATTCAAACAATCTCACTTGATCTTCAGTAAATTGTTTCTCGTTGAACCAATCCAATGCACACTGGTAGTTTCCGGTAAAGTACGTTGCAATTACACGATATCCGTCGGCGACCAACTTAGATGATATAGCCGATCCGATACCGCCCTTTGACCCTGTAATTAAAGCAAGTTTTTTCATTAATGGTTCCATCCCTTACAAGCAATTAAATAACAATGATGTTAATAAGATAATGTCTTACTCGATAATTAATCTTTTCATTTCTCTTTAATTAAACACTACATATCAAAATCAAAATTTATTATTACAAACAGAAAATAATTTCTATTGATGTCTAGAAACCTGACTTGGATCTCAAAAACCGTGAAATGTTGCACATATGTAAAGCCACACCAAACCATTGATTTTAAACAGATATTTTTAATATTACTTGTATCAACAAAACGATAAGTCACTGTAAAACCAAGATAAAAATATAATCCGCACCTTGTTTCAATAAGAATGCAATATTGAATTTACAATTTATTGACTACCGAAATAGTAGTAAAGAAATTATTTCTTATTAATAAATCTATCTTATTTGCTTCATAAATCAGTCAATATAAATTAGGGGAAAATGGAGAAACATTCTAATTTAACAAACAACAAAAAAGCCCACTCTATTACAGAGTGGGCTTTTTATTTTAATTGATAAGTTAACGTCTATCGACTATTTACATTCTCAACGGTAATAATTTTACATCTCTTAATCTTTAAATATTTCATTTGTATTTACATCAAGATAAATTTTGTTTTCAAGAGATAATCCACCACAGTAAATAAAGTAGACATTACGATCTTTATACCGAACTGATTTGACCCAACCACCTAGCTCTTCAAAATCACCAGGTTCGCATTCACCTTCAGAGATCAACTTAGCAACGGAATTGCGAAATGTCTCTTGGTATAGCTTAAGGTCATCAGATTTAACCAAATAAGAGTCCAATATCTCTTTGTTTTCTTTCTCAGAAATAATCACTTCATCATTCGATAGGCCAGACATGGAAACCCACTCTGCTGTTTGTGAGCCACCTTCTTTTAAAACAATGTAATCCGAAATGCGTCCCCAATCACCTTGCTTCTCAAGCACTTCTACTTTTTCACCTTTATAGAGATAGTCCGTTATTAACCCGTCAACCTCAGGCTGCTCTACCACCTTCAGCTTCCTATCTGATACATAAAACTCTGTCTGCTCTGGCTCCGGTTTTAGCTCCATAATGGGCTTTAAATCAGCTTCGGGTTGCTCAATCGTTTCAACAACTGGCTCATCAACCTTTTCTGGTGGCGTTGGGTCTTCTTTCATAACGAAGAAGTAATACGCAGTTCCTCCTCCGCCTAGTACTAACAACACAAGTAAAGCGATCAGCGCTTTTTTCATTCAATCCACCAGCTCTTCCGTTTGAAGTCAATGTCCAGTGTACCTCAACTCATTGTACAGCTCATCTATACTCTCTATAGAGAACACCATAAGTAGAGGAAGGTCATGAGTTTCTGGGGAAAAGTTCTGATCATAAGTGTGTCTGTGAGTACGAATACCGTACTTGCAAGCGGATGTAACAGTGAAGATTGGCAAACGCTACTAGCTCGTCAGTTCGCTTTTGAAACCCGCTATAACCAATACACAAAAGAATTTAACCAAGTTCTCTCAACCTATGAGTCACAGACCCTACTGTCTAAACATTTCACTGGAGATCAAGTCGTTGAACTTTGGGCAAAGTACGAGCAAAGATTTAACACACAGCTCAACAGTCACATGAATACCGCTTACGATATCTCCGAAGTTCTGCTTAAACAGTCATATGTAGTATCGACCGAGCTAGAAGGCGCTCGTTCTCTTGGTCGATTATGGGAAGCAATGGCTCAAGATTGTGATAAAGCCAAGCTAATGCGCCAATCAGAGAGTGCACTGTCACATGTAAAGAGCTCGCAATCTCTCTCGCAAGACCTTAATGTCCTGAGTGAGAAGTTCAGGCAACTATCGTCTAGGTATCGTCAGGAAGCCACAATGATCGATGCTGCGCGCCAATCAAATGAGCGGGAAAGCGTTCAATCAAACGAACCGCTTCGCTAGATTTATCTGCAAAATCAGCCACGTCTGATGAAAATGTATTCAACCCAGCCTTAATCAAAGCTTTATCAATAACTTGTAAAACTAATGTGCTAATTATCAACAACAAAGTTCAATTTCCAACCAATGCAAGTAATTATGTGAGAGATTCATCACAAAATAGATTTACAAACGCCAGAAAATTGTTATCATGAATCTTCATATAACTTAATAACAAGAAACATTTTGGCTAGGTAATATGCAAAAAACTATGGCTTTCAACTGCTTGAGTAACACGGAATGGACTGCAGAGATAAGAGCTAAGCTTTTGTCTGTAGCTAAACACATGGAAGAGTTCGGTTCAGTAAGTGAATTAGAGCTATGTAAGATATTTGGAGAAACAATTTGGAATGATGGTGTGGATTACCATTCACATGCTTTTTCATTCAGAATTAATGCACAAACTGGGGATTGTTCAATCTCTCACTTTAAGTATCACTAAGTTTTGCACCTATCATATACGGAGTACCTTTCACGAGGTGCTCCGTTTTTTATTGCTGCGAGTTTGGCACTTTATGAAACATCTTTGTTGAACCTCGCACTCTCGCGCCAAGGCTAAATCATTTCGTTTTCAGCTCACTCCCCCCCAATGACAACCACACTCTCCATCGTGTTAGTCTGTATACACTGGAAGCGGCGCATTGCCTTTTACTTGCCTTATTGCTAAGTGAGTATGGATGTCTTTGACGTTAGATAGCCGCTGAAGTTTTCTAGTAAATGCTTCATAGGCCATTAGGTTTGGGCTAACCACCTCTAAAAGATAATCATAAGCGCCAGAAACGACATGACAGCTGATCACCTCCTCCATCTCGACAATCGCGCCTTCGAACTTATCAATCGACACTTCTTGGTGGTTGTTTAGGCTCACCTCAACAAACACACTCATCGCCACACCAACTTTCTCTCGCGATAAACTCACGCGATATCCGTCGATAATGCCCTTTTCTTCTAGCCTTTTGATGCGTCTCGCGCAAGGTGAAGGGGATAAGCCGACTTCATCCGCTAACTCAGCAGTGGTCAATCTACCATCCTTTTGTAACAACTCGAGAAGATGCCTATCAATCCGGTCCATAGCAAAAGCCACCCATTAGTTAAATTTGTTAATAATCCAAGGAATGTTAGCAGAAATCCTCAATGATAGATCAAGTTAGAACCAAACTTGCCAACTTGAGGCAGGTGCTCTCCCTCATAATGAATCATCATTCACTTTCATTGTTTATTATGAATCTTGGCTATCTATCAATTACCGTCACTCTGCTCATCTGGGCAAGCTTTTTCCTTTCTCTTAAAGGCGGTGCGAATTCAGCTTTAACGCCCGCAGACATCGCACTCACACGCTTTCTTATTCCTGCCTTGGTCTTATTACCTTTGGTGTGGAAAGCGCGTAATACCATTACAGTAGTGCCTAACCGTTACTTAGCAGGTATGTTCATCGGTAGTGGCCTGCCTTATTTGCTGGTTGCTGGCACAGCGATGCAATTCGTTCCAGTTTCTCACGGAAGTGCTTTAGTGCCCGGCACGCTTCCTCTGTTTGTAACCGGGATTGCGGTGCTCTTTTTCAAGCAACCACTTAGCCGCCACCGAATCGTTGGTCTAGCTTTGGTTTTACTTGGTATTGTGTTGTTCCTTGGGAGCAGTTTGAGTAACTTCAATTTTGAGCACACCAAAGGCCACTTACTATTCCTGTGCGGTAGCTTAATGTGGGCAACCTTCACTATCTCAGCTCGCGTTGCCAACTTAAATGCTTTGGTCAGTGCGGGCTTTATCTCTCTCTGCTCGACTTTGTTATTAGCCCTTCTTATCCTGACAGGAACACTCCCTAGTCACTTAATGGACGCACCTTTCGCTCAATGGCCTTTTGCAGAGCTTGCCATTCATTCAGCAGTACAAGGTGTCGGAGCGGGTTTAATTGCCGCATTCACTTACCTATATGCGGTTAATACCTTAGGGGCTGAGCGTTCTGCTGCGTTTGGCAGTGCGACACCTGCCGTGGCGACACTATTGGCGATTCCATTGTTCAACGAGATCCCAGATGCGATGACCTGGCTTGCCCTTGGTTCTATTTGTATTGGTAGCTTGGTCGCGAGCAATATCTTCATGAGAAACGACCAATCCATGCAATATCAGCCGCCAAGTCATAGTAAAGCGTAGCGCTGTTTATATTCACCATTTCCGCTAGTTTTCAGGTATGCGGCATCCAGATAAGCCTACAAAGGTAGGCTTATCTAAAATCTGCTTTTTCTAAGCTCGCTTCTCCATTAAACTGTCCGACCTTTTTGCTGAATCAAGAGAACACCATGCAACGCGACTACACCTTAAATTGTTTAATCACCATGCCTCGCCATGAACTAGAAGAATTTAGTTTAAGAATGATCCATCGCCTTGTTCCTGAAGACGCAATGACAGAGTTGTTCACGTTTGAACAAGAAGAAGTCACCAGCGAAGAACGCATGCAATCGGCAAAATTCGATGCGATGCTGCGTATGACGGCAATCGCACTTGGTGAAGTAAACCTAGCGTTTTCTGAATCGGACAACTCACAGCAAAACATCGAACGCATGACTCGCCTACTGCTTTGGCACTTCTACTCAATCTCATTCAACTTAGAAGAAGCTATTGCGATTGAAGTACACTGCGAGAAAGTAGAGAAGATCTTAAAGAACGCACCAAAAGATGCCTTTGGTTGGGTTAAAGAATTAACTGAGTTGCTTCACTTCTATGCAAAAGTAAATGAAGGCAACGAAGAGAAGAAAGACGCGTAACCTCGCTTAATCTTTAGCAGGCTGCAATCCAAAAACAGCCTAGCGAATACCAAAGGCAGAAAGAACTATATCGAAGGCAAATAAAAGCTTTGCTGAAATGAGTTCTCTGCCTTTGTTGTTTCTAACACACTGTGATGCAACATCAGTATAGACTGCGCGATCTTGGTTCCTATTCCCAATGAACCATTCGGTGCTTCCTGCTCCACCTCATTTTGAATCACGACCCTCACCCGCTTCGAATCCGGTTCTAAATCAACACTCAGTGAAACTACTGTTCCAGTTGGGCTATGCCTCAACGCATTGTCTAGTAAGTTCAAAATCAACCTTTCAAGCAAGTCATTGTCACCAGCTGCTTTTACTCCATCAGGTATATCAACCTTAAGTTCGACATCTTTATGGCGGTACTGACTCTGAATCGTTTCTAAGCACTCGCTAAGCAACCCATTCAAATCTATCGATGCGTATCGATAAGTAGGGACAGGATTGTCATGTTTGGCACTGTCGAGAAGTGAATGCAATTGTTCAGACAGTTTATTTCCATTGCGATACGCGACATCAATCAGTGGATCCGATTGAGGGTTTTGGATCTTCCATGTTTCTAAGTAACCCAACACACTTGATAACGGTGTTTTCAAATCATGGCTCAGTTGCAATAAACTTTGTCTACGATGCGAAGACTGATACTCAAGCTGTAAGAATTGCTGCTGAATGTGTTTCGCCATCAACTGATAAGAACGTGCGATCGGCACCAACTCCGGTACTTGATGTATGAAGTTGGGGTCGAGGCGGAAATCTTGCTCTGCTTGCTGTTGTAGCTTATTGGTGACCTCTTCAATAGGGTTCAACAGGCTACGTTTCACGAGCAGGTAAGCGCCAATCGCAAAGCCTAAGATAGAGATCAGCATAAGTCCTGCTAGCGCCATATAAGGCGTATCGACTTGTGAATTGGCAATGACGGTATGGCGGTTACTGCCAATCAACACATACAGATACCCCACCGTAGAACCCAACTCTTCAATCGCAGCAACAGAGAATACCTTGTGAGAACCGGGGTTGATCGGGTCATCCCCAAGAATAGGATAAGGCTCGTTGTTTAAAAATTGTTTGATAGGCGCTAAGTCGATCTGGCTCGCTAATACTGTCCCTTCTGGCGCCGCGTGTGTCGTGATATTACCCTGACTATCGAGAAAGTAGATGTCGAAATCGGGACCAATCAACATCAAGGTATGAAATATGGATTTAAGGGCTTTTGGGTTGTAGTCCGTGCCAATCATCAGAGGGTTATCATCACGCATGTGCAGCGCGAGATCTTTATGTAAGCTCTGCTTAGTTCTTTGTTCTATGGTCTCTTTTTGCCAATGATAGGTATAGGCGATAACCACACTCACGAGCAGAAACCACAAACTGCTAAACAACACTAAACGCGATTTGAAACTCATGTTCTCTCCTCGATGGCTCTTAAGCTTAGGACGCGACACATAGGCCTAAACTTTCGATTCGAACTTATAGCCCACACCCCAAACGGTTTTGATGAAGTCATCGTCGCTATTCGGCATGGCCAACTTTGTTCTCAAGCGGTTAACCGTGCTACACACCGTGTGGTGATAACCAGAATGGTCGGTATTCCAAACGTGATTGAGCAGCTCGTCTTTGCTATAGACTCGCCCCGGTCGGGTGGCTAAAAAGTGAAGTAAGGTAAATTCGGTTGCAGTCAGTGGGACATCTTGATTATTCAATGAAACCTGATGACGCTCAGGTTGGATGGTAAGCCCGCCAAAACTCATTACGGGTTCGGTTGATTGTGCATCTTTCACTGTTGATTCAGAGTGACTTAAGCGACGCAATACGTTCCTCACGCGAGCTTGAAACTCGAGCACGCTAAAAGGCTTGGTAATGTAATCATCAACCCCAGCTTCTAAGCCCGACACCTTATCTAGCTCAGTGTCTCTTGCTGTAAGCATTAGCACAGGCGTCCAGTCTTCTTGCTGGCGTAACAATCGACAGAAATCGAGACCATCGCCGTCAGGTAAGCCTCGATCAAGCACGATCAAATCAAACTGGCTTCCCTGATATAGCGCTTGAGCCATTTCAATTGAGTTGGTCCTTACAACATCATGTCCTTGGAACTTGAGATGCATCTGCACCAGCTCAGCCAAGTCGTCATCGTCTTCGACTAACAATATGTTTGCCATCAAATTTACCGCAGCACTGTTCATTATCCCTGCTCTATTCGGAGTCTGCCCACCTTTCAATTGACCGGAACAGAGCAGGAATTCTTTCATCGTGTTTTTACCCAGCTACTCTGTGCGAGTAATAGTGATTCGCGCACCGGGGTTAAGGAAACGATGATTGCCACTTAGTGCAGAAGTCGCCAAACCATCATCTTGGCTAATAACACCAGAGTGGAAGCTGACGACATCGGTGTCGTTTCTAACGCTGTTAAAGCCCTCTCCACCACCAGCAGGCCCAGGAATGGTTGCTGCGAGTTCATCATTAAGCTCGGTTCCTGAATCCCACACATTCATGTTCATCACGAATGTGTCGCCCACCGCTAATGATTTCAGCGATAAACCAGATTCACCGACAAACGCATCATTGGTATTCACCAACATTGAAGCAACAGAAATATACTCTTCTAAGCTTGGGTCGACACGAATAGACACTGTGTCTTGTTCTCCGGAAAGGATCAGCCCATTGCCTGAAATGCCTTGATAAACATTCGCGTCGCTGTCGCTTAGCGCGATGAGTTCAGCATTGCTTCCACCTTCAGCTAGGTATTCAAGGTCAACAGAAGCACTTTGGCCGATCTCAAACAGCTCAAAGCTAGTGTTGTGTGTCAGTACCGCGAGTGGTGACATAGGTTGGTTGGGCGTGAGGTTGGTAACGCTCACATCGTAGCGGTAGTAATCATCGTCATCATCAGGACAACCGGCTAACACGGCGACAGAAGCAGCGATAAATAAAATTCTAGCTTTCATACATCCCCCTTACTTCACAACGATCGTGATGGTTGCCACAGGGTTTAACCAGCGATGGCTGCTGCTATCGAGGTCACTAATACCGCCTGCAGCATCACTATCACCAATGTTGCCCGGATGAATATGAACCTTAGCGTTAGACACGGCAGTCTCTACACCGGTACCACCAGCACCAAAGGTAATAAAGGGAGGATTTGGCATACTACTAGCCAACTCATCATTGGCTTCAGTACCGGCATCGTAGCCATTCAGTGTGGTTTTGTAGGTACCTGCTTGAGTTGGGATCTTCCAGCTGTCTAATCCAACAAAGCCATCGTTGGTTGGCAATAACATCGCGCCGAGTGACAAGTAAGCCAGATCTCCAGTATCAATATCGAATGTGGTCGCGACACCTGGGTTAAGAATGCCACTCGCAGGGTTCTCAACGACGACACCACCCGCATTGGCGATTACACCAGATAATCCCGAGATGTCTCCGCCTTCCGCCATGGATTCCAACTCAGCAGAAGCTGCCTCCCCCGTTCTAAACATGAACAAGCTTGAATCATGGGCCGCTGCCAAGATTGGCGTAAAGTAGATTCCTTTAGTTGCATTCGTCACTGTCACCTCAAGCTGGGCTGCCTGGGCTTGAACAGCTCCAAAAGCGAACATCGCAGAGCCGATCACTAAGCTGATTTGAGTACGTTTATTCATTTTGATTCCATCCTTTACTGAGTCCTTTCGTGACTGACGAATCAATAACATCGAAATACGTGTTATCTAGTCAGCCACGAACTGTGGTGTTGACTCTAAGAATGACGCCCAAATCTATCAGCAACTTCATTGAATTCTCATAAAAGTCTCACAAGTTTATACAAACTTATTACAGCCCAGATAAGTACCCATAGAGCGCTGATATTTAAGTGAAATTAGTCGCCTCGCAAAGCAAAGCAAAGCAAAGCAAAAGAGAAACATTAAAAAGAGAATAATAAAGGAAGAAAACGCAAAAAGGCCGAATCGATTTACCGATTCGGCCTCTGTTTGGGTGTATTGTTGCTCGTTCTAAAAGCCGTGTAGGCCTCTAAGTGAAGCTAACAGTACAACATCAATTTAGAACGCGTAGTTTGCGTCAATAAGCTCGCTGACTTCAACTTTTGTTACTTCAGCACGCGCTTCAAGCCATTGTGCAACTTGCAGTTGCTCTGCTTCAGTTACAGAACGGTAACGCTCGATAGAACATAAGAAACCTTCAAACAGCTCAAGGCCACCGCCACCAAAGCATAAGCCGATGCTGTCGATGAAATCGATGAACTCGTCAATGAACACATCGTATTGGTCAAAATCAGCAATCGATGTCTTGCAGCTTACTTCAAAACCCAGAATCGCGAATTCACCTAGGTATAGCTTTTTGCGTAGGCGACGATTTTTGTTTTCGATTTTATCTAATTTCATAACTGTCTCTCTTTTCATTTGATTAAGCATTTATACACAGTTCTAACCCAATCCCCAAGTGTTTTGTCTTGCATGAGAAGTCTTATGGCAAAAATCGTGCTACAGAAACAAAAACTTAATAAAAACTATAAAAATCTGTCACTTAACTGCTTCACGATTGGTCACACATTTACCCAACTTATTAACCAATCAGTTAGTACGAGGGTAAGTCATAAATAACGAATAATAAAATCAGCCAATAGGAAGCAGTCGCGATGAGCAAGGAAACATTTGATAGCACTCGTTTTAACAAGAGTAAAAACAAACCCTTCGAAGAAGTTCTAGATGCAAACCTTTCAAGAAGAAACGTATTAAAAGGCGGTTTAGGCATCAGTGCAATGACCGCTTTTGGCGCGTTTGGTTTAGCGGGTCACAGCACAGCTAACGCCGCAACAATGCAAGCAACAGGCGCGCAAAAAAGCACCGCAACTTTAGCGTTTGAATCGGTTAAAGGCTCATTGACTGACAGTGTTGTTGTGCCTAAAGGCTACACAGCACAAGTGCTCGTTCCTTGGGGCACACCACTTAACAAACATGGCAATGCTTGGTTAAAAGACGGTACAAACAACGCACAAGACCAAGCTAACGCACTGGGAATGCACCACGATGGCATGCACTTCTTCCCGCTTGATGGCAACAGCAACGATGGCTTATTGGTAATCAACCACGAATACATTGACCAAAAAGCATTGCACGCTAACGGCCCGACATATAATGAAGGTGCTCGCCCTAGCCTTGATGAAGTACGTAAAGAGATCAACGCACACGGCGTGAGTGTGGTTCGCGTTAAGCTTGAAGGTAATCAATGGGTAATGGTCGATAACGACCCACTTAACCGCCGCTACACTGGCGCGACAGTAATGGATCTATCTGGCCCTGTCGCTCACAGTGAGTTTACCAAAACCAAATTCTCACAAGACGGCAGCCAAGCTCGCGGCACTTTGAACAACTGTGGTAATGGCTACACGCCATGGGGAACTTACCTGACGTGTGAAGAAAACTGGCCGGGTTATTTCGTTAATAAAGGCGAGACAACGCCAGCGCAAGAACGTATTGGAATCGCTACCGACAAAACACGTTACGGTTGGGACACACTTTCAGGTAACAAACAAGAACGCTTAGACGAATTTGCACGCTTTGACGTAACACCAACAGGTGAGTCAGCGATGGACGATTATCGTAACGAAGCACACGGTCACGGCTACATTGTTGAGATCGACCCCTACACTGCAAACTCTCGTGCGAAAAAGCGCTCTGCTCTGGGGTGCTTCCGTCACGAAGGTTGTACCTTTGGTAAGTTAACCGAAGGCGAACCAATCGTATTCTACTCTGGTCACGATTCTCGTTTCGAATACCTCTACAAATTTGTTTCTGAAGCGAAATGGGACCCGCGTGACGCTGAGCCAAGCAACCGCCTAAATGCTGGCGACAAGTACATGGACAAAGGCACGCTTTATGTAGCCAAGTTCAACGACGACGGTTCAGGCACATGGTTACCGTTAACTCTGAGCAGCAAAACCACCAATGGTGGCAAGCTAGGTGATACGTTTGATTCTCAAGCGGCACTTATCGTTAATACCGCAGGCGCAGCCGACCTTGTAGGCGCAACGCCAATGGATCGCCCTGAATGGTGCTCTGTAGATCCAATGACAGGTACGGCTTACCTAACGCTAACCAACAACAATAAGCGCAAAGAAGCCAATTCAGCGAACCCTCGCGTAAACAACAAATTTGGTCATGTTATCCGTTGGGATGAAGGCAAAACGGCGGGCGAATTCCATTGGGATATCTTTGTATTCGGTTCACCTGCAGTGGAAGATAAGTCTATCAACCGCTCAGGTCTAACAGATATGAACCAATTCGCAAGCCCTGATGGCCTAGCGTTTGATGCGCGTGGCATTTTGTGGATTCAAACGGACAACGGCGCAGACGAAGTAACGGGCTATACCAATGACCAAATGCTGGCTGTCGTTCCATCGCAGTTAACGGATGACCAAGGTAACAGCGCGGTAATTGATGCTAACAATCAAGCACAGCTAAAGCGCTTCTTTGTGGGTCCAAACGGTTGTGAAGTGACTGGCTTTACCATCAGCCCAGACTTCAAATCACTGTTTGTGAACATTCAACACCCTGCGAACTGGCCATCATCAGACGATGCAACGGCTCAGACTCAAGGCAACGTTCGTCCGAGAGCATCGACCGTTGTGATTCGCCGTGAGGACGGTGGTGAAATCGCGGTTTAATCGGTAGAACTGGCTGAGATCGGAAACATTTCTAACATCTAGCTATGTAAAACCAAAAAGAGCGATAAGGCCAAATGCCCTATCGCTCTTTTTCTATTCTATTCAATCTTCGGTTTAAGTAAGAATCCTAGCATTCAAGTTCATCGTCATACCAAGCTCTCGTTAATCACAGTTAACTCACGAACAACCACACACCAACACCCATCATCAAAGTGCCGGCAATGCGGTTCATCAACTTCACATTATCAGCCTTACCGAGCATGTGCTTAAGGCTCTTACCGCCTGTCGCGTACAGAGTCATACAAACAAACTCAGAAACAAGAATAATCGACACGAGAATGAACAACTGCGGTGCTAAGTCTTTACTGCTGTTAATAAAAGGAGGCAGCAGAGAAATCATAAACGCCCAGCCTTTCGGGTTTGCAATCGCAGTAACAAAGCCTTGAACCACCAAATCCCAATCATTGTTCACTTGGGTGTCTTGATTATCAGTACTGATCGCCAGTTTGCCTCTCGAGCGCCACATCTGAATACCTAGGTAGAACAAATATGCTGCACCAACGAACTTAAAGCCAGCAAATAACCACGGGTAGTTCAGCATTATTGAAGCAATACCCAATACAGCGGCGACCGACACAACAGCAACACCTGCCAGCTCACCGATCATCATCCATAATGTGCGCTTGTAACCAATACTCATACCAAGCGTTAAGGCCAAAGTCATACACATGCCGGGCGTGATTGATACAAAGAAAAACGTGGGGATGAAAGCCCAAAGTAGCGCGCTATCCATATTATTACCTTATCGACTTATTTTTATTTGATTGTTTAGCTTGTTGAGCTGTCTTTGTAAGGAGCGACCTTATATTTAGCGACACCACGAAAAAGAGCCACAATACAGTGGCTCTTTTTCATTACCAACCGTAATTTTACTTACGACGGTTTTTAATTCGCTTCATCATCGCTAGGCGACGTTCTGCACTTGCTTGGTCTTGTGGAGCATCATTCGCGTTGTTCTTACGACCTTGGCGGTTTTTGTATGCCGCTTTCGTGTTTAGCTTCTCAATGTAAGCATCACGCTTCTTAGGTTCGTAACCTGGTTGCTCAACACGACGAATACGTTGTTGAATCAGTTTCTCAACTTGAACAACTGTCAGTTCTTCTTCGCGGTTAACGAAAGAGACAGCATGACCTTGTTTACCCGCGCGACCAGTTCGGCCAATACGGTGAACGTAATCTTCTGCTAAGAAAGGCATGTCGTAGTTAATCACGTGTGGTAAGTCTTCAATATCAAGACCACGAGCCGCAACATCGGTTGCCACCATCACACGTGCTTTACCTTCTTTAAAATCATCTAAAGCACGACGACGAGCACTTTGCGCTTTATCACCGTGACACAGTACAGCTTTAATGCCGTCTAACTTAAGCTCTTTAACCACTTCGTTTGCGGTTTCTTTGTAGTTCACAAACACCAACACTTGGCGCCAGTTTTTACGACCAATCAGCTCAGAAAGTAACTCTGTTTTACGCTCTTGATCCACAGGGTAAACTACGTGACCTACCGTTGCAGCTGTTGAGTTTTCACGCTCAACACTGATACGTTTTGGCTTACGTAAGATATCAACCGACAGTTGGTTTAACTGAGTTGATGTTGTCGCAGAGAACATCATGATTTGTGGAGAAGTTTCTACATCTAACATGATCTTGCGAACTGCATTGATAAAGCCCATATCTAAGATACGGTCAGCTTCATCAAATACTAGGAATTCTAGGTTAGCAATAGACACGTTACCCGCTTCTAAGTGCTCTTCTAAACGGCCTGGTGTCGCAACCAGAATGTCCACACCCAGTTCTAATTGACGAACCTGTGAAGACATCTTGTTACCACCGTATACCGCAGAAACGCTTAGTTCTGTGTATTTAACGTAATCTTTAATGTTTTGAGCAATCTGCGCTGCTAGCTCACGAGTTGGAGCTAAAATAAGGCCACGAGCCGTTCCTCGAGATGCTTTTTTACCACTGTTCAGTAGATGCTGGATAACAGGCAATGAGAATGCCGCTGTTTTACCTGTACCGGTTTGAGCAGTAGCAAAAATATCATGGCCTTTACGAGCCATTGGAATTGCTTTTTGTTGAATTGGAGTGAGTTTTTCATAACCACACTCAGTCAGCGCTTTGACTAATTCAGGAGCAAAACCTTGAGAGGAAAATGACATTGTTACGAGTTCCTTAAGCAGACAGCCTACATTCTTATTTCAGCCGAGCACTATAAAGTAATTAGAGTGATTTATCTCACATTTATCGTGATATAACGCAAATTTTCTCACTTAATCTGGTGTTTACCTAGCTAACTGCGAAGCAAACACCCGATTATTATGCTCAAACAGGGAATAAACCCTATTTGATGCCACACAGCTTGAGCAAGATCTGCTCTAGATCGCCCCAAGGCATAAGCTGTGAGTCGATCACTTCTAATCGTGATTCAAAACCATCAAGTGTGATTTCATTGACTGAAACAACTTGATTCGCGACGTTGAAAGCAAAGCAACCTTGGTCAGTGTTGACCACCGCTTTAACGCGCTCAGCCGTTAAATCAGACAGCATTGAGAATAGCGCATCGAAATCGAATTTATACTCTGCGCCAAACAGCCAACCACAGCTAAAATAACCCTGCCCTTTGTTTTCCTTACGGATGAACGCTTCGCCCGGAGGAAGTTCAAATTGAGGTTCTTGTTCAGCGTGATCATGATGGTGTGATTCAAGATGAGTTGACGCACTGCCGTACACACGTTCAATGTCCAACACTTCTAGAGGCACTTCACCATCGTGAATCAACTTATGGAACACTTTCGCTGGCGTTTGATCCGTTACCCAATCATTAAATACATCGATGTCTTCAGAGTTAACAAGGTCAACTTTAGTACCAAGAATCACATCGGCACTGTCTAACTGATCATTAAAGTTCTGATTAGAGGTGTATTTTTCGTTGGATAAGTTACGCGGATCTACCAAACCTAGCGTCGCTTTAAGATCAACGTATGGCGTGTATTGATCTGAAGTCAGGGTCGCAATAACCTGCTTTGGGTGCCCTAGACCTGTTGGCTCAATAAGTAAACGGTCTGGCTTTTGACGGAGCAACGCATTAATGCCCACCGACATCGGCACGCCAGCAGTACAACACATGCAACCACCCGGTACTTCTTTAATCAAAGCACCTTGGTCTGTCATCAATGCACCATCAATGCCGATCTCACCGAACTCATTAACCAGTACAGCCCAGTTTTCATTCTCAGGTTTGTTTTTAAGTAAGTTCAAAATCGCTGTCGTCTTACCAACACCTAAGAAACCCGTAATTATGTTTGTAGGAACTTTTTTGGTCATATCAGTTCTCCTTTTTTAGGGAGTATATACACAATTACCGAAAAGTTGACCCCAATCACTTGTTTATACTCATATTGAATCGCAAAGCGTGGGTTCGCAAAATGGAGAGTCGGGCTGAGAAGCTGAAAATTGACCAATAAGGAATTAACATCCAGGGAGAGATGAGTGTTGGCTGATGGCTAGCAAAATAAAGAAAAGCAGATTTTGGATGCTCCAAACGAACTAAAGGCGTACTTCATGAGTACGCCTCACCCTCGTTACTCAATCGTGAGTTCGCGAATCAGGAAGCCTTAAATATCGACCTGAACATTTAACGAGGAACTAAAAACTTTGTTTCTGAATCCATCCAAATTGTGTGTAAAACCTCACTTCTCCTTGCGGTTCGTTATGTTGCTTTACGATTTAACTATGGTTCATTTTTGCGGTAATTCAAGTTACCACCCGAGAAACGATCAAAATTGTGACGGTGATTCCACTATATTGTCCATAGATCTTATTTATGTAATACACTACTTTCATAAATGAAATTCAACTTTGCATCTTTGCTGCTATAGGATAAGCAAGGGAGGCGTATAATTTACGACAGTCCCACCGCATCAACTCAGGAACCAACCTTCAATGACCAATAGAGAGAAATTTAAGCAATCCCTTTTAGCAAAAATGCCAAGGGGTGCTATCAACCAATTTCTTTCTAGAGACAAAGCTCCCGTTTCAGTGCTCATCCTTTCGTGCATTGTTGGTGTCCTTGCCGGTGTCGTTGGTACCTATTTCGAAGTTGCGGTTCATTTCATCACAGAAACACGTACCGATTGGCTAAAAGACGAGATTGGAAGCTATTTACCACTTTGGCTAGCTGCCTTTCTTATCAGTGCTGCATTCGCCTTTATTGGCTATTTCCTCGTTCATCGCTTTGCTCCTGAAGCCGCAGGGTCTGGTATTCCTGAGATTGAAGGCGCAATGGACGGGATGCGTCCGGTTCGTTGGTGGCGAGTTTTGCCCGTGAAGTTCTTTGGCGGTATGGGCGCACTCGGTTCAGGTATGGTGTTAGGTCGTGAAGGGCCAACCGTGCAAATGGGTGGTAGCATTGGTCGTATGGTCACTGACATCTTCCGTGTAAAAGATGATGACAGCCGCCACTCTTTACTAGCTTCGGGTGCGGCTGGCGGTTTAGCTGCTGCATTCAACGCACCACTAGCTGGGATTATGTTCGTTGTCGAAGAGATGAGACCGCAGTTTCGCTACTCGCTTATTTCTATCAAAGCCGTCATCATTTCTGCCGTTTCAGCCAACATTGTATTTCGCTCTATCAATGGGCAGTCGGCTGTTATTACCATGCCTCAGTATCAACAACCGGATCTGAGTGCGCTTTGGTTATTCTTATTATTGGGCGTACTGTTCGGTATGTTTGGGGTGATATTCAATAAACTTATCACCCTTTCACAAGACATGTTTGTCGCAATACATAAGAACGACCGTAAACGTTACTTGATTACAGGTACTTTGCTTGGCGGGTGCTTTGGCCTATTGCTTCTCTATATTCCAGAGTTGACTGGTGGTGGTATTGGCATTATCCCAAATGTCACCAACGGCAATTACAGTGCCAATATATTACTGCTTATCTTTTTAGGGCGCGTACTAACCACGTTACTCTGTTTCGGCTCTGGCGCACCGGGCGGTATCTTTGCGCCGATGCTAGCACTGGGCACGCTCTTTGGTTACGCATTCGGGCTTATCGCGGCAGCACTCTTTCCTGAGCTGAATATAGAACCGGGCATGTTTGCGATTGCAGGTATGGGCGCACTGTTCGCAGCTACTGTACGTGCACCGATTACAGGGATATTACTGGTTATCGAAATGACCAATAATTACTACCTGATCTTACCGTTGATCATCACTTGTCTTGGTGCCGTAATCATTGCCCAAATGTTAGGTGGTCAGCCGATTTACAGCCAACTCCTCAACCGCACACTAAAAAACGAGAAATTGAGACAACAAGATCTCCCTCAACAAGAGGAAGTTCGTTAATAATAAATAACTCATGAAACAAAAGCACACATTCAACGTGCTTAATGTCCCGATTTCGCATCAAAATCAAAAAAGCAAACGTTAAACTTGGTATCATCCACTCAAAATTAGTTGAGCGCCCTCAACATCTATTGAAGGCACAACTGCACGCTCTAACTAGAGCAAAAATTCTAATGTTTGATAAATAACTAAGTTGGAGCAAGTCGTTGAACTGGAGAAGATTAACCCAAGTAAAAAATGTGCCGCCATCACAGGCGTCTTTAGCACTTGGTGTTATTGGGCTAGGACAGGCGTGGGCACTGTATCTCCCGGGGGTTGGTGAGATCATTCGTCCTTATCTCGCCGCATTCGGCGCGCTATTATTACTGCCAGTTTTACTTCGTTATCTCACCAGCTTTAATACCTTCATCAATGATATTCGTCACCCGCTTAGTGGAAGCCTAATGGCACCAATGAGCATGGCACTGTTGATCCTGTGCGACTATTTAGCCGAGATCTCCACCATAATCGCCTACCCAATATGGTTCTGTGCTCTATTGCTGCATTTTACTATGATGGTGTTGTTCTTCAGTTTCCAGATCATCAACTTCAAAATGTCGAACATTGTTCCAAGTTGGTTCCTATATCCAGTAGGCTTGATCAGTAGTTCATTGGCAGGCACACAGTTTGGCCACACCGTATTTTCAGAAACGCTTGCAGCAACCTGTATTGGTATCTATTTCTTCATGCTCCCTGTGGTGCTATATCGCTTGGTGTTTGAAGGGAACCTTCCACGCAGAGCAAGACCAACACTGGCAATCATGGCCGCTCCGGTAAACTTGTCTTTAGCCGCGTACTTGGTCAACTTTAACAATCCAGATCCTATTCTCACAGGCGCATTGTCAGGTATCGCCATCACCATGACATTGTTGATTTACCTATGTTACATCCGCTTAATGCGCTTGAAGTTTCAACCTTCAATAGCGGCTGTCACCTTCCCTTCTGTTATCAGTGCCATCGCCATGCATCGTTTAACTACATTTTTCGGTGCAGAATACCCACAATGGTACTGGCTACACAAGTTTGGCTTCTTCGAGCTCACCATCGCAACTATCTTAGTGATTTGGGTCGCAGGCGGTTACGTGAAAATGTACTGGCCCGAGCTTTTTGACCCCGATTACATGTCTAAGAAAGTGAAACGTTCTTAATCAACTCAAAAACACTTTCTAACTCGCTGAATCCGCGGTTCTACACAACAAAAAAGGCCTCACACTGTGAGGCCTTTTGAATAGGCAAGGTTTTTAATAGATCAGGCGAGTGTTAACACAACTCCCTAGAGTTCTTAAAAGTTAGCGTGGTTCTTAGAAGTTCGCGTGAGGGCCAAATACTTCATAGTGAACTCGTGAACGACAAACGTTTAGCGCGTCTAGTTGCTCTACGATGTTCTTCATAAAGCCAACCGGACCACAAATGTAGAAGTCGCTCTCTTCAAAACCTTTCGTGTCAGAAATAGACGCTAGGTTCATTTGACCTTCGTGCGTATTCTCACACGCAGATGCTTCTTTGTTCATGTACCAGGTTTTTGCTTCCCAACCTTTATCGGCAACGATATCTTTCACACGTTTAGTGAATGAGTGTTGGCCTTCATTTTCACAAGCGTGTAGGTAAAGTACTGGCTCATTTTTCTCTTCAGTATTCAGGAACTCAAGCATAGACTGCATTGGCGTTACACCAACACCTGCAGAGATAAGCGTTACTGGCTTACTGCGCTCTTGATACATGAAGTCACCCGCTGGAGCATAAAGGCTTACTTCATCACCGATAGCAACCGTGTCGTGTAGGTGGTTAGAAACCACGCCCTGTGTTTCTTGGCCATGGCCTTCACGCTTAACAGAGATGCGGTATTGCTTACCGTTCGGCTTGTCTGATAGTGAGTATTGGCGAATTTCACTGTATTGCGCGCCTTCTGGCTTAACTTCGATACCGATGTATTGACCAGGCGTGTAGTCTAGAACGTCACCGCCATCTTTTGGTTGTAGAATAAAGCTTGTTACTAGTGCTGACTCTTCAATCTTGTCTGCAATCACGAATGTACGTGCCGCTTCCCAGCCGCCAACAGCTTGTTTGCGTTGTAGGTAAAGCTCAGCTTCACGATCGATGAATACTTGAGCCAAGAAAAGGTAAGCCGCTGTCCACGCCTCTTCTACTTCAGGAGTAAACGCGTCTGTTGCCAATTCGCGTAGTGTTTCAATCAGGTGTAAACCAACAATTTGGTAGTGTTCTGGTTGAATGTTAAAACTTGTGTGTTTGTGAGCAATACGTTCAACCGCTGTTGTTAACGCTGCTAGGTTTTCAATGTTCTTTGCATATGCCGCGATAGCTTCAAACAGTGCTACGCCTTGGCGACCTGTTCTTTGGTGAGTCATATTGAAGATATCTTTTAACTCAGGGTTATGCGTGAACATACGTTGATAAAAGTGCTGAGTTAAAGCTGGGCCTGCGCTCTCAAGTAGAGGAATAGTAGATTTGATGATTTCGATATGTGCATTGTTAAGCATGAATTTACTCCGAACACTGAGCCTTATGACCTATTATGTCATTTTGACTACTTAAAAATTAAGAATGACTTATCGATTTTCTGAAAGCTTAGTTATTCTTAGAAACTGAGTTATTTTGACTCGTTTTCATTTCAAAAAATCGCGAAACCTGATTAATGCCACCTGATTGATTGAGATCAAGAATAGTCTGTTTAATCAGCGCTATAATTGGGCTTCACTGTCTGTTTAGCACAATCAGTGCCAACTTTTTCGAGCCCCGCCACCACTCGCTTTATTCTCAAAACCGCCTTTATAAAAATGTCAAAAAGACCTTTTTTTTAAGTCAATAAGACTCTATAGTGTATATAAACACACACAGTTAGAGTTTTTTATGCAAGATATCTCCGCATCTACCCTCATGGAAATGACCATTGGCCTCGCAAGTGGTGTGAACGATCAAGATCGTTTTAACCGCCTTATCGATGCCATTCGTAAAACCATCACGTGTGATTGTGTCGCGCTATTAAGCCTTCAAGGTGACACGTTAGTCCCCGTTGCAATGCAGGGGCTCAGTCGCGACACGTTCGGTCGTCGGTTCATCATTTCAGAGCACCCACGCTTTGCGGAGATATGTGCATCTCGCTCTCCTGTTCGTTTCGATTCTGACAGTTCACTGCCTGATCCTTTTGATGGTCTACTGATCGACCATGATGGCGACCTTCCGATGCACGCTTGTATGGGACTGCCTTTACTATTTGGCGATAAACTATTGGGCGTTCTGACGCTAGACAGCCTAAAACCAGACGTCTTCGCTAACATTCCAGCACGTAACCTTGAAGTATTAGCAGCCATTGCGGCGTCAAGCATGCAGATGGCATTGACCTTTTCTCAGCTTGAACATCAAGCAAAACAATCCAAACAGTTGTTAGAAGAGTTGAACGTTGAAGCTTGGGAACGCGACGGCGGTGAGTTGATCGGTAACAGTGACACCATGGTTGCACTTAAGAACGACATCGCTGTAGTAGCACCTTCAGAATTCAATATTCTGATTCACGGTGACACAGGTGTAGGTAAAGAACTGGTCGCTCGCACTCTGCACCATCAATCGCAACGTAAGCGTAATCCATTAGTTTACGTAAACTGTGCTGCGATTCCTGAAAACCTAGTTGAAAGTGAATTGTTTGGTCACGTACGTGGCGCATTTACAGGTGCAGACAAAAACCGTTTAGGTAAGTTTGCGTTAGCCGATGGCGGCACCCTATTCCTTGATGAAATTGGTGAACTGCCGTTAGCCGCGCAAAGTAAATTACTGCGTGCCCTGCAAAACAATGAAATTCAGCCTGTAGGTCAAGACAATATCCAAACCATAGATGTACGCGTATTGGCGGCCACTAATAGAGATTTAAAGCAAGAAGTGGAAGACGGTCGATTCAGAGCTGACTTGTACCACCGATTAAGTGTATACCCTATTGCGGTTCCTGCATTGAAAGATCGTGGTGACGACATCAGCTTGCTAGCGGGCTTCTTCCTGGAACAAGCGCGTCGTAAGTTGGGGATCAACCAAGTGAAATTCCGCTCTGACGTTCTTTCTTTCCTAAACCGTTATGGTTGGCCGGGTAACGTGCGTGAACTTGAGCACGTGATCAGTCGCTCAGCATTGAAAGCATTAGCGCGTAGCACCAATAAAAACCTGGTGACAATTACTAAAGAAGATTGTGGTCCACTCGACCAAGATCAGCCTATTGCGACGACCCAGGTGAAGAACACACCGTTATCGACACCAACGATCGACCTTTCTGCAGGGCTACGTGGCGCAACGGACGATTTTCAACGCAGTATCATCACTGAGGTGTTGGAAGATGCCAACTTTAACTGGGCACAAGCTGGGCGAGTTCTGAAAACAGACCGAGCAAACCTGACTCGACTGTCTAAGCGTTTAGGGTTAAATGTGGCTAAGTCTCACACGATTGAACGGACAAAATAGATATTAGCGGTTTGTTGCGAGCATCTGACAAAACTTGTGTATATAATGCTGCAAATTGTAACGCTAATTTTAAATATGTAGAGAGAGTTATGAAGTTTATCCGTTGGTTCTTAGGTCGTGTGATTTTGCTATTAAATTTTGTTTTTACCCCTCGTGGCGTGAAGCGTTCTCAAGAAGAACAAAGCCAAGTGAATGAGCAAGCAAAAACGCACACGTTATACCAATTCGAAGCGTGCCCATTTTGTGTAAAAGTGCGCCGCGCGATGAAACGTCAATCGGTTCAGTTTGAACTTCGTGATGCTAAAAATAACGAACAGCACCGTGCAGAGCTTGAAGCGGGCGGCGGTCGTGTGAAAGTACCTTGCCTACGTATTGAAAAAGACGGAAAAACTGAGTGGATGTACGAGTCTTCAGACATCGTTGCTTACTTAGAAAAGCAGTTTGCATAAGCTGAAAAGCTAAGCGAAAGTCAGATACAAAAAATCCCTCAAATGTGAGGGATTTTTTATGTCTGTTATTTGCGTATTCTTCACTTGGGAACAAAAACGCTAAAGGTTATTTGGCGACGATAAGCATCAGTTCCACGCGGCGGTTACACGCCTTACCTTGCGGTGAAGCGTTGGTACATGCTGGAACATACTCACCAAAGCCGCGAGTGTAAATAGAACGACTCGATACATAGTTGCTCTCTAAGCGAGCTTTCACCTCTTTTGCACGCTGCTCTGACAAAGGATCATTAATACGATCTGTGCCTGTATTATCAGTATGACCTTCAATCACGATATCGATGTCTTGGCGCTGAGAAAGGTAACTACCAAGTGTGTCCAACCATTGGTTATAAGCCGGCTCTGGGAAGGCTGACCCTGTCTTAAAGTTCACGTGTTGCTCAAGCTTAACCATCACGTGGTTACCCGGCAGTACTTCAAAATCGATACGGTTTTGTCTTAAAAACACTTCTAGCGGATCATTCGTCGACACACCACGACCATAGTTAGTAGTTATGGTTTTTTGATGAGAATGGCTCTGCATTGAGTAACCGCGGTTGCTCGCTGTACCTGTAGTTTGAACCACACCCCACTCTGGGTGCATCAGGTCATAGTCGGTTTGCGGTGCCGTCTCTAACAGGTTATCACCTAGCATACCGGTTGGTAATGTTGTCTCACACCCAGCCAAAGCTATGCTTAACATTATCGCTAAATATCTCATTACTTCACCAACCACTCATGCAGATAAATCATTTACTAATGTCTATATCGGCATCGAGAAAAAAACTTTAGACAAAATGAGAACACATCTTAAAAAAGTGCTTTTGATCACAGTTAACCGTCAACTAGCCTGTCTTCGCTCGCTAGTTCGAACTGTTTGCATTTATTTACCTTATAATTGTTTTCCAATTCCGACTAAATAGTTAGAATCTCACGACTTCTTAACGCTAGAGTAAACATCATGTTTAAACCATTTACTAAATTCATCACTGCAATTGTTGCTGTACTTGTTATCGCCGGTTGTAGTGAAACAGACGAGCCACAAAAAGGTGTTCAATACGAAGCACTTCCTACCGCTCTAACAGAATTTAACTTGTCTCCGATCACTGAAATCTTCTCTCTAAACTGTGGTCACTGTCGTCAAATGGAAAGTGCAATTCCAGAGATTGAGTCGCTTACAGACCAAACCATTGGCAAGATGCACGTAACATTCAATGAAAGTGCTCAAATCAGCGCAATGATCTACTACACAGCAGTGATGCAGCTTAATGCAACGCCAGACCACGCTTTCATGGACGACTTATTCGGCGCTGTTCAAATGGGTGCAGACGCAACACCAGAGCAACGTCAACAAGCGCTAGAAACCGCTTTTACTTCTCGCGGTTTGGTTAGCCCGTACCAATTGAACAAAGAACAACAGGTAACGCTTTTTGACTATGTTAAAAAAGCAGAAGAAGTTTCAGTAAAAGGTCAGATCAACTCAGTACCAACGTTTATCGTTAACGGCAAATACCAAGTACTGACAGCTGGGCACCAAGACGTTGCTGGCATCGCAAAAACGATCAACTACCTTTTGACTCAACCATAAGCGCGGCTTTAGTCAGCTCATCAATAAACTAAGCAATAAATACAATAGGTTTTACTATGTCTAAATTTGTCATCCCGGTCATCGTCTTTCTTTTGGCGGGTTTCATGATTTACCGTACTTGGACAAATCATAAGTCTGGTGCAGAAAACTTCGAACAAGGTCAACAGTTCCTGCTAGAGAACGGAAAAAAAGAAGGTGTGATCACGACTGAAAGCGGTCTTCAATACCTAGTTCTTGAAGAAGGTTCAGGTACAGAGCACCCAACTAAAAACAGCAAAGTAACGGTTCACTACCACGGTACTCTGATTGACGGTACGGTTTTCGATAGCTCTGTAGAACGTGGCGAGCCAATCTCATTCGCTCTTAAGCAAGTAATCAAAGGCTGGCAAGAAGGTTTGACTTACATGGTAGAAGGCCAAAAGGTTCGCCTATTCATTCCAAGCACGCTAGGTTACGGCAAAGGTGGTACAGGTCCTATCCCACCATCAGCAACACTGATTTTTGACGTTGAGTTAATCTCTATCCAGTAATCTACTCGCTTGAAAGTGAGCATTACGTTAAGCCCCGACATGCAGAACATGCCGGGGCTTTTTATTCGTAAGTCATTACTTTAAATCGCCTTATCACTGGCGACCATCCAGTTGACACGTATAATCAAGTAAAAACACAGCCACTAGACGACTGGTCTAATTTAAATTATAGTATCGACCATGAACGAGAAAACAAATGACACGCGCCTGCATATTTTGAATGTTGGCTATCAATTAATAGTGAACAACGGCTTCAATGGCGTTGGCTTATCACAATTGCTTAAAGAAGCGGAAGTACCGAAAGGATCGTTTTACCACTACTTTAAATCGAAAGAGCAATTTGGTGAGGCGTTAATTCAGCACTATTTTGAAAACTACATCACTAAGATTGAATCCATTTTAGTGCACGGTGAAGGCAACCATTATCAACGAATTCTGGGTTACTTTTCACTATGGGCGAAAACTGAAGATGGCACCTGTAACGCACACAAGTGTTTAGTGGTTAAGCTCAGCGCTGAAGTTTCTGACCTTTCTGATCCTATGCGCCAGGCTCTGCTAAAAGGTGCTGAGAAAGTCACAATAACCATTCAACAATGTATTGTTGGCGGTATTGAAGATGGCTCTATCTCGGTAGAAAACAGTCAAGAAGCGGCCCAGAACCTATACTCAATGTGGCTAGGCGCTAGTTTATTAAGCAAGTTAAGCCAAAGTTCACATAGCTTAGAATCGGCATTACGCCTTACCGAACAAATTTTAAAAGGTGAAAGCCATTAACGCGCACTGCGTTTTATTGGCATTGACTTTTTTAGCTCAAAAGAAATCACCCGCCCTCTTATCAATTTGATGACGGCGGGATTTTTAGGAAATAAAACTAGACGACTGGTCTAATTCTAAATAAACACAATATAAAATTAAGGACATCCAATGACTCAACAAGACAATCGTCGCATCGTATTGGCTTCTCGCCCTGTCGGCGCACCAACTCAAGATAACTTCCGCTTAGAAACCGTTGCCGCACCAAAAATCAATGATGGTGAAATGTTACTACGCTCGGTTTACCTATCTCTCGACCCTTACATGCGTGGCCGTATGAGTGATGCAAAATCTTACGCCGATCCAGTTGCTATTGATGAGGTGATGGTTGGTGCAACTGTGTGTCAGGTCGAAGCATCAAACAACAGCAATTATGAAGTTGGCGAATGGGTATTGGCTTACACAGGTTGGCAAGATTATGGCGTGTCGAACGGTGAAGGTCTTATCAAGCTAGGAAAAGCGCCGACTCATCCTTCTTACGCATTGGGCATCATGGGCATGCCAGGCTTTACCGCTTACATGGGTTTACTGGATATCGGCCAACCGAAAGAAGGCGACACGTTAGTGGTAGCGGCTGCAACTGGTCCAGTTGGCGCTACCGTAGGACAAATCGGTAAACTAAAAGGCTGTCGTGTCATTGGCGTGGCTGGCGGTCAAGAAAAGTGCCAGTACGCGAAAGAGGTTCTTGGTTTCGATGAATGTATCGACCACAAGGCAGATGACTTCGCAGAGCAATTGGCGAAAGCGTGTGAAAATGGCATCGACGTTTACTTTGAAAACGTTGGCGGCAAGGTATTCGATGCAGTAATGCCTCTACTTAATACAGGCGCTCGCATTCCTGTTTGTGGCCTTATCTCACAATACAATGCAACGTCACTCCCTGAAGGCCCAGATCGCATGTCTAGCCTTATGGGCACCCTTCTAGTTAAGCGCATTAAGATGCAAGGCTTCATCATCTTCGACGACTACGCGCACCGTTACAACGAGTTCGCAACTCAAATGACTGAATGGTTGTCTCAAGGAAAAATGCACTACCGCGAGCATCTAATTGAAGGCCTAGATGAAGCACCACAAGCATTCATGGGTCTGTTAGAAGGTCAGAACTTCGGCAAACTTGTTATCAAAACTAACGAACCAAAATAGCTCAAGGATAGAATAGACAGAACTATGATTACTTTACATCACCTTAATAAGTCGCGTTCTAAGCGCATCATCTGGCTACTGGAAGAGCTTGGTGTCGACTATCAAATCAAACCTTACCAACGAGACAGTGTCACGTTTTTAGCACCACCTGAACTGAAGTCTGTTCACCCTCTAGGCAAATCTCCAGTCATTGAAGATGATGGCGTGGTGATCAGCGAATCTGGCGCGATTACTGAGTATCTCATCGACAAGTTTGGCGGAGGTAAATTTGCACCAGCACGTGGCACAGCTGAATACGTTGAGTATTCTCAGTGGCTACACTTTGCCGAAAGTTCGGGGATTTTACCAATGCTGCTTAAGATCTTCGTGATGAAAGACGGCGCCGAAACAAACTTCCTTGGTGGTTACGCTGATGACGAAAATCAAAAGATCCTGACCTTCGTAAACCAATCTCTTGAAGGCAAAACCTATCTTGTAGGCGAAACACTCACTGGTGCCGATTTTATGATGTCATTCATCGTAGAAATCGTCGGTAACTTTGGTGCAACTGCGCTTTACCCTAACATTGCCAAATACGGTGAGCTCTTGGCGAGCCACCCTGCTTACCAAAAGGCAGAGCAACTCGAGTTAGAACACTCCAATTAATTGATTTTCAGTCTATTCAATGCCTCCATAGCGTGAAAATGACTGTCTAAATGAAGCCAAAGCCGATTTATCTTTCGCTTTGGCTTCTCATTTACCTTCATTTCGACAACAATATCGAGCTCTAAACTGAATACCCATAGAGTTTGATCTTCATGTCAGCAAACCTTGCTCAATACACACCACTGCACACGTTAAACCAAACAGCGAATCAAACCTTATCGCTGCCAGAGCGTTTTACATTCCCGTATTACTATACTCCGCATCCACTGTGTGAAATAGCGATGCAGCAGCTTCAACAGTCACTGCTTGACTGTGGTGTGAATGAAACATCACAAGGTAATCTCTATGCCGTTCTTCTGGTTCAACACCCTCAAACTCAAGAATTGGGCTACCTTTCTGCGTTCTCAGGTTTGCAGCTAGATTCGTCTTTGGAGCCTCTGGTGTCGAGTACCGCCTTTGTTCCTTCTGCTTTTGATAAGCAGAGGTTTCAGGCCCTAAACACGCAAGGCTTAATCCTACAAGCGACATTAGCTAACGACATTACGAACCTAGAGCAAACTCATAACCTAAATGAACTGACTTCAACGCTAAGCGGGCTTAAAAACGACGCAAACAAAGCAATAGAAGCCTTTCAGCTCACCATGGCCGCCAACAAAGCACAGCGTAATGAGCTTAGAGAGCAAGCAGCTCAAGAGAAAGATCTAGGAAACCCAGAATCTGCGGCCAACCTACTTAAGCAGTTAGGAAATCAAAGCAGCCAAGAGAAGCGCGACCTAAAAGCACTTCGGATCGAGTGGAAGCAGAAGATCGCTGAAAAACAATCACAAGTAGACGCTATCGAAAGCGAGCTTAAAAGCCGTAAGAACGACTACCAGGCCATTTCTGCAGAGTTAGAAACACAGCGCTTGTCTCACTATCGTTTTATCAACCAAACGGCAGAATCAAAGAGCCTAGTTGAATTGTTGGATGGTAAAGACGCGCTTGAAGGCTCTGGCGACTGCTGCCTGCCAAAGCTGCTTAATTTTGCCTTTGAATACGGCTTTAGACCGTTGGCTTTAGCTGAGTTTTGGTGGGGATTACCGCCAACAGATATCATTCGACAACACGGGAACCTCTACCCAGTTTGCCAGAGCAAAAGCTTTGAGATCCTTGAACACCAGCTAAACGGCATTGATCTAGAGGATAATCCGCTTATCGTAAACCCTGCGGTGGGTAAGTCGTTTGATATTGTTTATGAAGATGAAGAAATCGTGATCGTGAACAAGCCTGAAGAGTTCTTGTCTGTTCCTGGTAAGTTCATCGAAGACTCAGTGTATACGCGTATAAAAGCGCGCTACCCAGATGCTACAGGCCCTTTGATTATCCATAGATTGGATATGTCGACATCTGGCTTGTTGATCTTGGCGCTAACAGCCGAGTCCAACAAGCACATCCAAAAGCAGTTCATCGATAGAACGGTCGAAAAGCGTTACACCGCACTACTTGATGGCGAAATAACGGGTGAATCTGGTGACATCAGCCTTCCTTTGCGTGGCGATATCACCGACAGGCCAAGACAGCTGGTTTGTCATGAGCACGGACGTAACGCAGAAACGCACTGGCAAGCCGTCAGCACTAATAACGGCAAAACCAAGGTGCACTTGTATCCTAAAACAGGCCGTACCCACCAGCTACGCGTACACTGCGCTCACCCACAAGGACTTGGCGTACCGATTCGTGGTGATGACCTATATGGCTATAAGCGCGAACGGCTGCACCTTCATGCGGGCTACCTCAAACTGATTCACCCAACCACCGGGGAATGGATGGAATTTGAAGTGCCTTCTAAGTTCTAAATCGACTCGTTCTCACACAAAACTAAATCAGTAAAACGAATCAGGGCTCTATATCAAATCGAGATATAAAGCCCTGACTTTCAAGAAATCGTGTATTGATATTAATAATATGGATCAACCGGCTGCCAACACAACCTAACCCATCACCTCTTTACGCTGGTCGACACACTCAAACGAGCCCATTTCGAACTCACGGCAGATCCATGGTCGGTTTTCATAGATGGTACACATCAGTGTTTCCCTATCTACCGCTGAGCACCAACCATCATCAAGACGTTTCATGGTTTCACCGCCCCACTCATCGTAAGCAATATGCTCTTCTGGGACACCGGTATCTGTGATGATCATAACCTCTAAACGACAACAGCATGCCTGGCAATTGGCGCAAGTTACTTCAGGTTCGGTGATGTTCTTTATCTCTATGGTCATAAGTAACTACACTGCTAAATTTTGCGTATAGTAATCGAAACCATCAGCGACTGCTAATAAAGAACGTTATTCACCTCGCTTTGTCCCGTTCTAAAACAACAAAAGGCGCTGTGATCAAATCACAGCGCCCAGTCGTTTTACTTTTCTCTCTGGTGCCAGTTCGTTTAGAACAGACTTGAGAAGAACAATTTAATGTAGTCCATCAAACGTTTGAACAAGCCCCCCTGCTCAACCGATTCAAGTGCGATCAAAGGCTGAGTTTGAACATCTTCACCATCAACCGTGTAATGAACGACACCTAAAGTCTGACCTTCTGCAATCGGCGCTTTGAGTTCCGAGTTTAGTTCGATAGAAGCGGTTAGCTTTTTGCTGTCTGACTTAGGTAGCGTGATAAACGTGTCTTCTGCAACCCCAAGCTTCAATGTGTCTTGGTCACCAAACCATACTTTCTCTTCAGCCACTTGGTCCCCACCTTGGTGGACATTAAGCGTATCGAAGAATCGGAAACCGTAGCTTAAAAGCTGCTTGCTGTCTAACTCACGGCTTTTAACACTCGATGCGCCCATCACTACTGCAATAAGCCTCATTTCACCTTGTGTTGCCGAGCTCGCTAAGCTGTAGCCTGCACCAGAGGTGTAACCCGTTTTCATACCATCAACCGTCAAGCTTCTATCACGAAGCAAGCCATTACGGTTGTGTTGAGTGATGCCGTTGTAACTGAAAGAACGTTCGCTGTATAAGCCATAGACATCTGGAAGATCTTTAATGATTGCTCGGCCAAGTAGCGCGATATCGTAAGGTGTTGAATACAAGTCTTCCGCATCTAAACCGTGTGCATTGGCGAAATGGGTATTTTCCAATTTCAGAGAAGTCGCCCAAGAGTTCATCAAATCAACAAAGGCATCTTGAGAACCCGCGACGTGTTCTGCGATTGCAACACTGGCATCATTACCCGATTGAATAATCAAACCGCGGTATAGATCCATCATCGCCACATCGGTATTTACTTCTATGAACATTTTTGAGGAGTCTGGGAAATTCTTCGCCCAAGCGTTTTCACTGATTCTTACTTTGTCATCTGCAGAAATGTTACCTCGCTTCATCTCTTGACCCGCCACATAGCTGGTCATCAGTTTGGTTAAACTTGCAGGGTTTAGCTTGGTATGTGCATTTTTTTCGACGAGCACATCACCAGAATTAAAGTCGATTAACACATAGCCTTTGGCGCCTAAACTAGGCGGAGCCGGTACGATAGAAGGTGCGGCGATAGCTGCTGTGCTAACCATCGCTGCGTTACTTACAATGAATATACTTAATAGAGGAAGAGAGTATTTTGAGAACAGTTTCATTGAATTAAACCTAAGTTAACGTTTTGACCAGTATAGACAAATGCCAGCAAAAGAAGCGCGAACTTTACGTAGCTTTACGCAAATGTACCTTTAGTTACAAATAAAAAAGTATATTCTGCGATTTGTCTATTTTTTCAACTGTTAATATTGACCAGGAAAATACTCTCTTGTTCAAACATTCTTAATTTATCTTTGGTATGCGTCTAAATAGCATCTCAACAAAGCCAGAAATGCGCTGTTTGCTCTCGCTTGCTTCTAGGTCAGGCTTAATCCCCGATTGAGCTAACGCTTGCCATTGGATCATCTGAGAATTTGGTAGCGAAAATACTATGTATAATGAACCTTTTTCAGTGAGTTTTCCTTTGCCATCATAGAAAGGAACGCCCGTAGAAAGCTGTACCGCCTCGAAAATTGAATTGTCATTCAGCTCTGACTCTTCTGCCAGTCCAAATCCAACTACCACATCGCCGATGCCACCCCCCGACTCCAAGCGATACCCTTTTTCCGTTAGCTGCGCTTCAATTGCGTCACGCACCATATCGGTAACCACAGTTTCATTGTACTTTTTAGAAAGGAATACCTGTTCCGATTGTGGGTGCCATGAATAAGTTGATACGCCATTTTTCATGAACTCAAAGTCGCCGCTGATCACGACACCATAATCATGGACGGGCGGCTGTTCTTGGGTAGTACATGCTGTCAGACCAATGCTCATCAAGGTCACAAGCACAGTGGTCTTTATGCTTTTTGTTGCACAAATGGATCGTTTTATCATGGTTAGAGCCTTTACCTATATACCAATAACTATCAATTTAACCACCAACATAAATGGTAATTATGTTAGTAGAAAGTGCATTAAACGTTTGCGTAATCGCTAACCTTCACTTCTACCTATTTTGGGGGTTTAATCACAAAAACGGAGTTGGTATAGTCTACCCCGTAAAACATAACCAGACCATTCGAGGCACGGAGCTTCCTCAATCATCTCATGAAGAGAAGAATTGGTACCGACAAAGTATCGGCAAATTTAAGAGGGTCAAACAATGGAATTCAATATGGTTGAGATTTTAGGTTACGCTGCGTCTATTATGGTCGCAATTTCATTAACAATGAAAGATATCGTTCGCCTGCGTGTCCTTAATTTTATTGGCTGTGCACTCTTCACAGCATACGGCGTTATGATTGACGCTTGGCCAGTGGTTGCAACCAACGGCTTCATCGCATGCGTAAACATCTACTTCCTTGCAAAAATGCAAAAGGAAAAAAAAACGGAAGCGATGAAAGAAGCAAAAGCTTAATTTAGCGACTAGCGATTTCAAACTATTCTGAAAAAGCCCAAATAGAGCGATCTATTTGGGCTTTTTTATTCGTGTTGTTCTAAATAGATGTTTTTAGACTCAATATGACGAGTGATCTCACAGGTAAGCAATTCGATATTCGTTCTCTTTATAGATTTGGGTATTGTTACGCCCACTCGCTTTGGCTTTGTATAACGCTTGATCGGCTTTTTCGATTGTCCCTTCTATCTGGAATAACACTTGAGCATAACAACAACCAGCGCTAACCGTCACAGGTGAAACGACCCCCTGAACTTGCTCAATCCTCTTCCTCAAAGTTTCTGACAGTTCGAACAACTGTCGCTCATCGCAATCAAAGGTCACCAAAATAAACTCTTCCCCACCATAACGCGCAATCAATCTGTCTTTGCTA
Organism: Vibrio sp. 070316B; assembly: GCF_013114115.1. Classification (NCBI taxonomy): domain Bacteria; kingdom Pseudomonadati; phylum Pseudomonadota; class Gammaproteobacteria; order Vibrionales; family Vibrionaceae; genus Vibrio; species Vibrio sp. 070316B. The sequence goes on from NZ_VTYC01000007.1 coordinate 72,472, forward strand.
GACAAATGCTTCAACGTATCTGCTACTGCACAGATTACCCTATCGCCCTCTGCATGCCCGTATTGGTCATTCACTCGCTTGAAATGGTCTATATCCAACAAAATGACACCAACACCTTGTAAGGGGTATGGCGAGTTATCAGATATTTTAAGCTTTACCTGCTCAATGAAACTTCGGCGGCTATAAAGACCAGTGAGATAATCGAGGCTCGCAACATCCAGTACCTTTAAGTGGCGATGGCGTAAGTAAAGTACCAAAACAACAATAATGCTGAGCAAACTAACAACCAGCGTCACCAAGCTCAACAGCAACAAACTATGGTTCTTGTTCAGCTCTTGTTCTAAAACCCCAGCTGAAATCACCCAATTCAAATATGGGTAGAACTTATAAAATACGTTTTTGCTCGTTGTTCCATTCGAATCAGAAATCGAGTAGCTAAAATGCCCTTCGGGTTCAGTGCCCACTTTATTGATAAGTAACTCTGAAGAGTCGTCAATTAAGGCCTTTAAATGCTCATGTTCAACGCTAGGTTGCAGAACTAGTTCACCTTGTAAATCGACGATGTATACATAACCGCTATCGCCATAAGAGTACTTTCTTAGTTTGTCTTTTAATGCATCTAGATCAACCAAATACATCAACTCTTCTTTGTAGGTCGTCGCCACCAAAGTATTGCCACTTGGTAGCCTTATTGAATAAGCAACTTTGGCTCGTCGACTTATCTCGTGAGGGTTGGCGTGGAAGTATTCGATCATACCAGACTCAATACTGAGTTGTTTTTGTATATGGGTAAGATGTCCTCGCCTTTTTCCTTGCAAAAAAGGGTGATAGAGATGAACACCTTGTGGAGACGTCAAATAGATATAGCCTGACTGACCAATGTGCAACTCACTGGCTATCTGGCTTATCTGTTCAATTTCTTGATCTTCGGCCGCATGCCACACGTGAGACGCAACAGTGTCCGTAATACCTTTTAAATAGGTTTTTATCGCTTCGTTTACTGTGGTGTCGACGATGTCATAGCTCGCATTCACAATAGTACGAAAGAAGAAGTGATTGGAATCCAATAGTGATTCTTGGGTTCGATTAAATTGAACTGCAGAAAGGAGCAGAGAAACAACGGCTAGCACAATTGAGAAGCTAAGAATGTATTTACGTCTGACTTTCAAGATTACCCCATCATCTCTAATTTTAGGTAACACTCATAATTTTCTAATAAGCAGACTGTTTTATATCATGATTGATGTTTTTACTGAACGAATGTCTATATTTTAGAGCCTTTCAATGTGCAATCTGTGACTTATAACAAAAACGCCGAACTGTTTTCAGTTCGGCGTTTGCATTGTCATCTAAAGTTACACTAAACGACTGATAAATATAATCAAAACCATTTACATCTACCATTCATCATCATTATGAAAATGTACTTTTAATGACTGCTATTATTGATATCAGCTATTAACTAATACGAGGTTACGAACACACTTTGGTCCAGCTACCATCACTACCTGGTTCAGAACTTGTCCACCAGTTAGCTTGGTAAATGCTACCGTTGTGAACCACTTGGTCACCCGTGTTTGCATGGCTTGGGTTACCTGCCCAGTCTTTCTGAGGCAGATCTGGGTACACAGTTAAGCCTGCAGTATCACAAGTACCAGGGTTTGTACCACCGTCGCCAGGGTTACCGCCACCAGAACTGATATCACCTAAAGGTAAATCTGGTTGCTCAAAGCTGAAGGCATAGTCGACACCACCTACGTTAACGGCATAGTTTGCAGGGCCTGAAATTGGCAAGTAATACACCATATCCAGCTCATATACACCACCAGCAGGCAGTTCTTTCCATGCAGGTAATGTGAAGGCCACACGGTGCATAGTACCGTCTAATCCGCCGATGTTATCCGCACGAGTATGACCCGAAGCAATCACAGTCAAACCACCACCAGATTGATCTTTCGCGTTGTCTGGTGCAGATACTGGAATGTCGAACTGGAACTCAGTACCGCCAGGCAGTGCTTGCCCCGTATTGTTGGTAAACGTGATCTTAGGATTAATTGGGTAGTTTTGGTCACCGACTTTGAAGCCACCAACCGATACTGCGATGTCTAGTGCTTCGGTAGGAATTGCACCAGTCGCGACTTTGTTTCCATATGGCGTTGCCGACTTAAACTTATCGTAGATAGCTTTAGTCATTGTGTTACCCATGTGGAACTCACCGTTACCACTGTTACACGCTTGCTCTGTGGTATCAACCGTTGTTCGGTTGCCACTTGCATCAAGTACATAACAGTTGTAGTCGCCAGCCAGTTCCCAGAACATGATGCCGCCGATTTCTTTGTCGATAACGTAGTCCGCTTTCACGTTGATAGACTCTTTATCTTCCGTAGAAAGGAACACACCTTTTTCAGCATTCCATAGCCAAGGTGCAACCGCCACGCTGTCGTAGTTACGCGTGTAAGTACCTCTTAGAACATCCGTTGGATCATTTACAGGATCTAGCTTGTAGGCGTCCGCATAAGAACCCCAAATACCTTTCTCTAGGTTCTTCGCATGCCACATTGGGTTCGAACCTGCGCCCATTTCGTTTCCTTTAGGGTCGGTATCATGCCACATGTTATCGATACCAATCGCACCGTGACCACAGTTATTCTTCTCACCTTCACCTGTACCAGCGGCACATTCAGATTGATTAGGCAGTGCAGCTCGGCCCCAAAGACCATTTTCACCACCTGTTACGCCCTGCCAACCACGCGTGTAATATGGAACACCGATGTTAATACGACCTGCTGGCATTGAACCACGGAAGTAATGGTAAGCCCAATCCGTGTTCAGGTAGCCGATACCACCATAAGCCGCAGTGTCGTATACATTCCACTGCGCTAGTTCTGAATCTTTACCTGTATCAAACAAGGCTGCATTATGGCCAACGTGGTCGTTCCAAGCGCCGTGAAGGTCGTAAGACATGATGTTCACGTAATCAAGATATTGAGTGACATCGAATGTTTCCATACCGCGCAACAGGTAACCAGAAGAAGGTGCCGCGATAGTTAACATGTAGTGATTGCCATCTTCAGCAGACGCCACATCAAGCTTCTCACGCAATACTTTCATCAGCACTTGGTATGAGGCCCATAGGTACTCACGACGCGGTTCCATGAAGTCTTTGTCGTATGGGTTACCCGCACCAGCCATAGACGTTGGGTACTCATAATCAATATCTAGGCCATCGAATTGATATTTACGTAACATTTCAACCGCTGAAGTCGCGAATGTTTCAATGCCTTGGTGGTTGATAGATCCATCAGCATTGGTCGTCATAGTATAGAAGCCACCATCAGCAACTCGGCTTCCGTCAGTCGCGAAGTGACCGCCCGTTTCAGCCCAACCACCAATTGAGATTAGCGTTTTAACACCATGTTTTTTCTTCGCGGTTGCCAATGCACCAAAGTGACCTTTGAATCCTAATGCAGGGTCGACTTCTACACCCGGCCACTCTTTACCGACAGCAGCATTATTTGGATCGTTTACGTCACCAACGTTCACTTTGCCATCTGAACCGATGCTTACAAACGCGTAGTTAATATGTGTGAGTTGTTCCCAAGGAATATCATTAACCAGGTAAGCCGCTTGAGGGTCGTCTCCTGCACGCCAGCTGGTGAAGTAGCCAATCACACGGCGAGGGTGATCCGCGCCCATTTTCTCACGGCCTTCATCATCATAAATCGTACAGTAAGGAACATCGACACCTTGCGTTTGATACAAGCCATCAGGACGACATGTACTCACCGTTGGAGCGCCATTCACCGTTAAAGAAGCTAACGCTGAATCCGTTGTTGCACCTTGATCGTCGGTCGCTTTGGCGTAAACAGACAAGGTACCTGCTTGAGTGGTTGTGTAGTCAAGCGTGTACGGGCTTGTAGCCGCTGTTCCGACTAGAGAACCTGCTACATAAAAATCGACCTTATCAACCGTACCATCACTGTCTGCAGCCGTTGCAGTGAGTGTTACCACGCTACCGACATCAACAGAAGCCGCTGAAAGTGAAACTGATACTGTTGGCGCTTCATTACCTGGTTGTAGTGAATCAACAGAAATGGATACTGCACTTGCGACACTTGCCGCGCCTTCATTATCTGTTGCAACAACAGAAACCTGATGGTTACCCGACGTTGCAGCCCAAGCCGCTTCAAATGGTGCCGCAGTAGCTACAGCAACTGAAGTTCCATCGACAAAGAACTCTACTGAAGCAACACTGCCATCAGTATCGAGTGCTGTTGCACTTAAGACGACATTATCGCCCTCAACGATTACATCTGACGCGGTAGGTGCTGTTAACGAAGCGGTTGGGGCTTCATTTGGCGTGCCACCGCCTCCACCACCACTACACACATCAATCTTTTTCCATTGTGCATAGTCACCCTCGAATTGGCTTGGGTTGTTATTTTGATTCCAGTAATTCGCTGAGTACGCGCTGCCGTCATGTGAAACCTGATCACCACCGGTGTACACCGTGGCGGAATCCCACGCTTCTAACGTTGAACAATCAACAGCCGCGTAGCTGTTGAACGCCATTAAGCATGACGCGGTGAGAGTACTGAGTGTAAAAACCTTCTTGGCCACTCTTCCTTGGTTTAGGTGCATGTTAGCTGTCCCTTAAGTTATTGTTTCAAGATGCTTAATTTAAGTGTCATATATCTCATCACTTAAATTTCTTCGCAAAACAACTGTAGGTAACAGTGCCAATTTAACACCTAAAATATTCGATATTTATAAAATGACTCGCAATAATTTGTTTATAGCATGCAATGAGTCGACACTTATTTTGCACGAACAACTAATATTAAATTTATTTCGGTACGCTAAAAAATATCGCCTAATTCGCATCCTTAATTACAAAACTCTATTCATATCTACTTTATTTATTCGTTCTGAAATTTCGTTTTAAAACTAACCAAAAGGGAGTGATTTCGCCGTAGAACTGATTTCTTTTCTAAATTTGCCCACTTTTTCTTAACAATTGTGATAGTATCGCGGCTTTTTTTGACGAACCTCACATTTCCAATGCAAGTGTGGGAGAAATACATAGGCTCGAAAGAGCCAAATATAGCGAAGAAATAATGTCCAACTTGACGCAAGTCGCCAACGAAAACATCAACGCAGAATCTACTTCTATTAACTTCACTAAAGCCCAATCTTTGGGTGAAAAACTGGAGCTTGGAAATCCAGTATTTTGGCTAAGTGGGAGCTTTTTAACTCTCTTTGTCATTCTTGCCTTCACCAACACCTCGGTGTTGTCAGAACTTGTAAACATCGGCTTTAGTTACTCAACTAAATGGTTCGGTGCTCTTTGGCAGGTTCTGTTACTACTCAACTTCATCATCGGCTTAGTGCTTGCACTAGGACGCACAGGTCACGTTCGTTTGGGTAAACTTGCCCTTCCAGAAATGACTACCTTCAAATGGATGTCGATTGTCCTATGTACGTTGCTCGCAGGCGGTGGTGTATTTTGGGCAGCAGCAGAACCTATTGCTCACTTCGTTTCTGCTCCGCCTCTATACGGCAACGCTGATCCTCAAGCAATGGCATTCAACGCCCTATCTCAGTCTTTCATGCACTGGGGCTTTCTTGCTTGGGCAATCTTAGGTGGCTTATCCTCTATCGTACTGATGCACCTACACTACGACAAAGGGCTCCCTCTTAAACCTCGTACTCTGCTTTACCCGCTACTGGGCGACAAAGCGATCAATAGCTGGATTGGTAACTTAGTCGACGCATGTAGTATTGTTGCTGTTGCAGCAGGCACTATCGGCCCAATTGGTTTCTTAGGTCTTCAAATCAGTTATGCGCTAAGTGAACTGTTTGGCATCTCAGACAGCTTTGCTACGCAGAGCATCGTTATTCTATTCGCCATCGCCATGTATACCCTATCTGCATTGAGCGGCGTGAACAAAGGCATTCAACTGGTTAGCCGTTACAACATCATCTTGTCTGTATGCCTGATCGGCTACATCCTTCTTGTGGGTCCAACAAGCTTCATCGTTGATGGCTACTTGCAAGGCATGGGTGAAATGATCGATAACTTCATCCCAATGGCGCTTTACCGACAAGATTCAGCGTGGCTAGGTGGTTGGACGGTATTCTTCTGGGGTTGGTTCTTAGGTTATGGCCCAATGATGGCAATCTTTATTGCTCGCATCTCACGTGGCCGAACAATTCGCCAAATGATCGTGTCTATCAGTATCGTTGCTCCGCTAGTAACCTGTTTCTGGTTCAGCATCGTTGGTGGTAGCGGTTTAGCGTTTGAGTTAGAAAACCCTGGCGTAATTTCTAGTGCGTTCGAAGGCTTCAACCTTCCTGCGGTATTACTTGCTATTACTGCGCAACTGCCGTTCCCAACTCTGATTGCAATTCTGTTCCTCATCCTGACCACCACGTTCATCGTAACAACGGGTGACTCAATGACCTACACCATCAGTGTAGTTATGACAGGCACCACAGAGCCAAACGCAGCAGTTCGCACCTTCTGGGGCATCATCATGGGTGCTGTAGCCATTGCGCTTATCTCAATGGGCTCTGGCGGTATTTCTGCGTTGCAGTCGTTCATAGTGATTACTGCCGTTCCTGTGTCATTCATCTTACTACCATGTTTATGGCATGCTCCTAAGATCGCGACACAGATGGCAAAAGAGCAAGGCATCGCTTAATACCAAAGCCAACTAACCTCGGTTTAGTGTTTCGAACAAAAAAGCCACTCAAGTGAATCACCTGAGTGGCTTTGTTTTATCTGCTCGGTACTTGTATCGGCGAAGCTTATTTCTACCGATAGTTCGGCTTATTGAAACTTTTCCCCAGCGGCAACCATGAATGACATTTCAACCAACAGTTCAGGATTTGCCAGTTCAGCTTTCACACATGCGCGGCTAGGCGCACACCCTTCAGGAAACCATGCTTCCCACACTTCATTGAGTGCATCAAAGTTAGCAAAATCCGTTAGGTAAATAGTGACCGACAATACGCGAGATTTATCGCTATCTACCAGGCTCATCATCTCTTCAGCTTGCTCAAAGATTTGTTGAACCTGACTCTTAATGCCCGCAGATGTGTCTGACTCAGCAACTTCAACAAAGCTTGCAATACCATTAAAAACAGTCACATCAGACCAACGCTTGGTCGGGTTAATTCTATGAATCTTCACTTGCTATTCTCTTCTTATTGTTAGGATCTACATCAGGGTAATCTAATCCAAATCCCTAATATTGAAAACAAAAACTAGATCGTGCTATCGGTCTTAGGTTCAACACACTTTCACTGACGGCATTCAACTCTAGCAGAGACGACAATCGAAGAGTTGGCTCCCTTCTCGACTTCAAAATAACCACCAGCACTCGAAAGCTGACGAACTGAGAGTTTGTCTTTTCCTAACTTATCGAACCAATATGGAGCCAGTGAACATTGCGCAGATCCGGTTGCTAAATCCTCTGAAATGCCGATCTTCGGTGCAAAATAACGAAGTACATAACCGTCATCCGAGCTTTGGGCGGTCACCATCACAGCATGCAGGTCATTGATTTTTTTATACTGTTCAAAATCAGGAGCAAAATTCCTTACAGCTTCCTCTGAATCTAAAACCAACACTAAGTCTCTTGTCGAGAATACATCGACAACGGTCTGATTCAATGCCGACAAATCAATTGGAGCATCGCTCCGCTCAACATAAGATTTACCATTCCAGCTTGGCAGTTCCAATCGAGATAATCCGTCTTTTCTAGAAATCACGACCTGTCCATAATCACTGTTTAAAGTAACCTCTTCAAACTTATACCGCTCGATCAAATCAGTACCAGCACCCAAACTACCATGACCACACAGGTTTATCTCACCATCTAATCCAAACCAACGGATGTAGAACTGACTTCCCGATTTCTTCACAAAAGCAGTAATAGGCTGTGCTAGTTGATGTGTTATTTCTAGTAGCTCTGAATCTGCTAACCATTGCTCTAATTCAACAACCCCACAAGGGTTCCCTTTCGCCGACTCTCCACTAAATACATCATATATAAGTGCTTTGATAACTTATCTCCTTGTACCGTCGTATTAAGCTCTTAATAAAAACTATCATTTCATTTTCTTCAAATAAACCATTGATACATATAACATTGAAATGCCAAGTGTAATGATTCATAAACAGAAGTAATACTCTCACAGTGAAATTAATTTTGCACTAGTGCGGTCATGTGTAGAACTTATTAATGGAGTACTTTTATGCATGTTCAAACCTATGATTTAAAACAAAGCAACTTCGGATACAACCTTGGCGTGATAGGTGTCGCGTTGGTGTTAGCTTGGATTGGAATTTATAAGTTTACGCCTACCGAGGCGATGTTGATTGAGCCTTTAATTGCAAACCACCCAGCAATGAACTGGCTTTACAATTTATTCTCAGTCCAAGCCGTGTCTAATATGGTTGGTGGTGCTGAAATCATTGTCGCGATCGGACTGATGATTGGATTTAAGAAACCGCAAGTCGCATTTTATTCTGGCATTGCTGCGACGGCTATCTTTGTTGTGACACTTAGCTTCCTGATTACAACGCCAAATGCTTGGAAAGTATCGGATGGCATCTTAGTCACTAACTTCTTCCTAGTGAAAGATGTCCTGTTTTTGGCTATCGCGATTAGCGTAATCGAACGTAACAAACCTCAGAAGTAACCGTAAATCTATAAGTGGCCGTAACTAGAAGTAACCTTAAACCTTGAAATAAAAAGACTCGAAGCTGGCTAGAAGGACGCTGCCAGCTTCTTATATATAAGTCGATAATCGATTAAGTCGGTCGTCTATTCCGAATACAGATATCAAGCCCTAATGAATTAGATGTTTCTACTCAATTTTTACTCTCAACTCTTCGCACTCTAATCCATCCAAAAAGCCAACAATAATGTCATTCGTACTTTGCTTCGCGAGATTAGAGCCATAATCACTTAAATCCATATGCTTAGAGTCTGGAATCTCAACAACACAACTACCATATTGCTTTTGCTCTGATTCAGTCGGTAGTACACCCTCTTTGGTAGGATATTCAGTTGCTCGAATGGAAAGCACTCGGATATTTTCACTTTTGGGTAAAGTGACTCGTTTGTGGTCGAGCGTAATTAACTGAGAAACATAACTTTTATTTTCGTTACTCAACCATGTAGAAATGTCGCCTCCGTTCGAATGCCCGACTAAGGTTAACTTGTCAAAATCATAAGCAGGGAAACGACTCGCTAGCTCATGTTGGAGGACATTGAGAGTCTTTGCCCCTCGCGTCCAATTCTCAATTCTTGTCTCATACAAGTCACCAGTCTTCGATAAAGGAGGATCACTTGGTAGTTCGTGATCGACATAAATGGTCATGTAACCCCTATCGTTGAGCATTTCTCCAACAAAACTATATTTGGTGAATGGAACTCGATTACCAGCACTAATAAAAGCCACGTCACACTGCTCTGTCGTTGTGCAACTTTCAGAGTCCTGAGGTAAAACAATCTCTACAGGTATATGGCGATCTCTTTCCGAGTCAACAATAACCATCGATTCCGCCGACGTAGGCAAAGACAGAACACCTAAGATAGCGCCCATTAAATATTTCACATAACACCTTGTAATACTTATAAAGTTAATAGGTTAGAATCAAGATATATGTCCCAAACCTCTACCTCATCATTAGGTTTTACTCTTCAATACCATCATGATTGAAACATTGTCTTGTTACCAAGCCCCACTTTTCGTCTTGGTACTGGTCTTCCACATATTTACCTGAGGTGTAGTCATTAACGACTTCTCTCCAGAACTTAACAGCATGATCTGCGCCCAATACTTGCTTAATCTCCCAACTGCCTTTTAGGTGTTCAAACAGTTCAGAGATAAACTGCTTCCCGACTTTATTTTTTCGAAAATAAGGCACCACATAGAAATCACAAATCTCAAACTCGTTTGGCGCTTTGGTTTCAATGGCGGTTAATGCAGCAGGAACTCCATCAATGTAGAGTAAATAACCCGTTACGGCATCACCAAGCGTCGGGTAAATCTCAAACAAGCCATACTCGTCTGGTTTGTCTCCGATAATCTTTGAAAACTCAGCCGCGTAGCCCTGATATAAATTCGCGTATACCTGCTGATTACCACTATAGACTGTCACAATGTTCATAAACTGACCTCTGTATTGTTTCGCACCACAATGGTGTGAGCTCATCTTTCCGAGCCTATTATCTCATTGATTATAGGAAAAATAATAGATATCAAATACCCACTTACACGGATATTGCCTGGCGGTAATAGTTGGCATTCTGTTGTTGTCCTTTGAATACTGCGTAATTTTGGACACGCTCAACTAGCTCGAAACCCGTATTTGTTAGTACTTTATTTGAACCGACATTACCTACTAATGCATAAGCATCAATATATTTTAGGGATGAGTGCTTAGACAAGTAGGTTAGCAGCTTTCTGACCGCATTAGAGGCGACACCTTTAGAACCAAAAGCTCGACCAACCCGATAGCCGAGCTCCCCGCTTTCACCATTTTTGCTGATATCGCGAACGTTGATTCTTCCACAAATAACGCCGTTAGCGTCCTTAATTAGCATTGGGATCAACTCACCATTTTGGTATTCCTTGAGGAAGCGCGTAACTTGGTCGGCAACCCCTGAATCAGAATAGAAACTGTCATCCCTAGCAGGAACAAATTGATTAAACCACTCTCTATTTTCGACTTCAAATTCGAAAAGAGGACCAACATCACTTGGTTGAAGTAAGTGTATAGATATATCCATAAATAACTCTACAAGGCTCCCTTAAAGTACTGTTTTTCAGATTTCGAACTCTCTGTGTTTCTATCTAGGTTGATGGGAGTTAACCATCGCTCAGAGTATTGGCGTGACCAAAAGCAATCCCATTACCGCCATAGATAACAAAGCACCACTGAAAAAACTCGGTGTATGAAATGGTCGAACTTTTGATTTAACGACCTCTCTCTCAATCGCTTCTTGGTAAGTTTTAACGGAGAGTTCCTTAACGTAATTACTTTGCATAATAAGCTCCTTCTGAATAACTAAGAGAAGCTTAAGACTTGAAGTTAGGTTGAGGTAAAGCGAAAAATCATGTTAATTCACATCGTTAAACGAGTTACTCCAAAATCACCCTAAAAATGTCGTTGTTCACGCCACCCACATCTACTAACTCTCCAGTTTTCATATGAATTGACGTGTTTAATTGTCGAGTCGAACGTGGCTCTTTCGTTTCTCGAATCACAAGCATATCGACCAAGTAGCCAGAGTCTTGCTTTCGTACTAAGCCCGAAAAAGTCACACTTTCAGCCCTATCGGCGAGTACTGAATTAAATGTTTTATCTTCTAATACGCCTGCGGAGATGGATGTCTCGCCATAAAACAACGTGATACTTGTTGGGTCAGGTTGTATAGCTTCATTGGACGCGCAGCCCATTAGAGCTAGGCACAACATTAAAATAATTCGAAATTGCATAAACTTGTTTTTCGTTCTCTCGTTAAACGCTTTTTTGTAAAAATACCATGACGATGATTCAAACCACTGCGCCTTTCAGCTCAGCTTCTAGTGATTTATTGTGTAAGTTGTCAGCCTCTGCGGACTGGATGGTTCCAGAGATAAGGTCTTCGAAGAGATCTAACTGCCCTGCGGGGATGAGTTGATTTTGTATCGCCCTACGTTTGTTTGAATCAAATAACCGCTCTGCCACCCAGCCGATTAAGTAGACCAGAGAAAGACACCCACCAGCTGTAGCAATATTGCCTTCGATGACTAAAGGCAGATCTTGAACGTTGCCACCCATTGCTTCTAATGTTGGTTTTGCATGCGGGTTTGTTGTAAGCCTCTTACCTTTAAGTAAACCGAGTTCGTGCAACACAAAAGATCCCGCGCAAATCGACCCGATTAACTGCTCGCTCGGATCCAGCTGTAATGAGTTCATGAACTCCGGCTCTTTCAATGCAGCCGGAATACCGCGATAACCACTTGTGATCAGCACTACATCTTGCTGCGCAACCTCACTCAAATGGCCATCGGTTTTCACCGTCATCCCCAAATGTGAGCGATGCTCAGGCTTGGTTCCAAGAACCTTAACCTCCCAAGAGTCTGTCGTTCTTCCTAATAAGTCATACATCAAGAAGAAGTCTACATCGGTGAAGTCATCAAATAATACGATTCCGACTTTGTACATAATACATGCCCTTGTTGATTACTCTCGATAGATGAGAAGCGTTAATAGTGAAGCGATTCATAGAAAGGTGATATTAACCACCACATACTTGAGGTCAAACTCGAACCACAATTATTTATGGCCCCTAGGTAACAGCGACGAAATTAGACCATTTTCTTTTGACTTCGGGAGTCAACGCTAGAGTAAACTCATAACCTAAGTGATTCTCACGTGTTATTTCAAACCCTAATCGCTTATGAAACTGCACCGACAGTTCATTTAAGCGTAAAACATTGCTTACTAATACCCTTGAATCACGATCTTTCAGTATGTTTACAATGCCACGAAATAGAGCAAGAAAAGCGGCTTTACTTCTGTAGTCTGGGTGCACCACAAACATAGGGACAAACCACTTGCCATCGCCTAAATCACTTAACGTGGTGTAGCCAATTAGCTTATTATGTCGCCGATATTCGACAAGCAGTCCTTGTTCCATCGATTGGGTGCGCGATGCTAAATACACATCTCTATCTATTGGAAAGCCCGCTTCTTTTGAAATTGACTCCAATGTCATCACGTCCAGTTCTAAATATTCTTGCATTACTGCCTCTTACCTGTACTTAAAAGAATTGCAGAACAAAACACGCAATAAACGCCGGTAAGCCAGCAATGAATAACACTAAGCCCGTATGATAATTCATTCGGTAGTGTTCTTGTTGGTCTTTAGCAAAATCGTGCCCGTCGACCATTTTGTAGACTTTGTCTGTAATAGGATCATCTAAGCGCGTTGTTTTGCTATGAACCCCTCCTTCCCACAGAAGTTTTGCCAAAATCCAAATGACTATAACGACAAAAAATAAGAAGTCGACGAGTTGAGTAGAAGCAAAGAAAGGAAAAAACTGCGACAGCACATAAACGACCATTGCAGCCATCAAATTGATAAGCACCACTTTCTTTAACAAATCGAGCAAATGAACCTCCTCCAGAATCTTAGTATCCAGTAACAGGTATTTATAAAATTTAGATTTCTCGGTCAATCAAAAATTATGCGCAAGATTGCACTATATGAAGTGCCGCATGTTTAACAACCTTTATTGCTGATAGGAAGCATTACACCGCTCGTGGTGATGTATTGAGGTGACGCTTACATTCGCGCCCAACTTGTGATGAATTATTCGGTATACAATGTCGTTTGATCGCAGGCCTTCAAACTGAATCAGCTCTAATTCCAAGTTAGGAACTAGAGCCGAAATTTCAACACTGTTATCGATGTATGTAACGATGTTTAAGCAACAATGTCTTGTGGAGGTGTACCTTCGCAGTTAGAAACGACGGCATCAATTTGAATTAAAGCATTCATAGGAATCTTAGAAACCCCAACCACCGTTCTTGCCGGTAAGTCAGCCTTAAAGAATGTCGCATAGACCTCGTTTACCGCGTCAATATCTGAAATATCTTTAAGTTGAATATTGATTTTCACCGTATCGTCTATGCAATGTTCAACACTTTCAATGATCGCCTTAATATTCTTAAGACACTGTTCAGCTTGCTCTTTAATACCACCAGCAACCACTTCATTGGTTTTCGGATCTACAGGAAGTTGACCTGAAATATGATTGTAGTGAGAGAAAGCAACGGTGTGTGAATAAGGCATAAATGGTGCGTCAGCAGTGTTATTTGCTTCAATAACCAGTAAGCAAGTATCCTCTGGTAGTTGTGGCGGTGTGCCATCGCCATGTGAAACCGAGGTATCAATTTGTACTAAAGCGCCCATTGGTAATTCAGATGCCTGTACAACCGTTCGCGCCGGAACATAACTTGGGAAGAACTTGGCACAAGCTTCGTTTACCTTTTCTGCATCTTCGATATCATTTAGGTAAATCGTGGTTTTCACCACATCATTCATAACATGGCCAATGCTTTCTAGAATCATTTTAATGTTTGCTAAACATTGAGTTGTTTGCTCTGTGATTCCACCTGAAACCAACTCACCAGTATTCACATCAATCGGTAATTGAGCCGAAAGATTATTGTAGTGAGAAAAAGCCGCAGTCTGAGTCGATAAAACACTCTGAGGGGCTTTATCCGTGTTTCTTGATACCTTAACTAACGCACATGGTGCCTGTGGTGTTGTACCTTCACCATTTGAGATAAGAGCGTCCATTTGAACTAGCACATCGCTCATTGGTAGAGCGGCAACACCAACCACAGTGCGTGTCGGAAGGCTATTACTAAAGAAGCCCTTATAAACTTCATCGATAGCTTCCATATCGGAAATGTTCTTAACGAAGATATTAATTTTCACCACATCATCCATTACATGGTCGATGCTTTCAACAATCGCTTTAATATTATTCAAACATTGCATTGCTTGATCTTTAATATCACCGATGACTATTTCACCTGTTTTAGGGTCAATAGGTAATTGAGCAGAAAAGTTATTATAATGAGAAAAAGCAACTGTTTGTGTAGATACATTGTTTAGCGGAGCATTTTCAGTATTTCTTGAAATTTTAATGATATCGCTACTCATCGGTGTGATCCTTTTAATAGAATAAGAATACGTATTTATATTGAACAATCGTATTGGAATGAATAATTAAAGTAGCGCCATGTTAGGTGAATAACTTTGGGTTGAACGTGACATGCATCAGACTATCACTCAACTAATATTCATTGACTTATGGGATAATTAGTCATCGAAAGACTAATTATCCACGTAACTTAGGTTGGAGGACTACTCATCTCTCTCTATTTTTAAGTATATCCAACAATATTGAATACTTTCCCACAAAATATGATGGGTAACTTTTAAAATTTAGATCGTGTTTGTTAACTTGTTCACACTAAAATACCCTTAACCGATAAGTTTTATAAGTTACGGGCTTATATCCATGCATAAATGTTTAGGCTATCTAACTAATTATTTTAAATAACGTGTTTTATATGGTCACGTTAATAATATGTTTAATAAAAACACCACCTGTTTCAGAATATAGATTTTCGAGGAAGGAAAACTATACAGCTCTTGGTGTTGTATTAAAGTGACGCTTAAATTCTCTGCTGAATTGAGATGGACTGGAATAGCCAACTCGGCGTGCGGCATCACTGATTCGCAGACCTTCTAACTGGATCAGTTCTTTGGCTTTGTTGAGCCTTACCTTCTTCAAATATTGGAGTGGTGACTCGAAAGTTACGTTGCGGAAAGCATTATGGAAAGCAGACACACTCATATTCGCTTCATCGGCTAGCGATTGAACAGTAATGGTTTGGTCATACTCTTCATGCACTTTAGACAATGCTTTGGCGACGCGTGCGTAATGGCCATCATGATGGGCTAAATCAAAGAGTACGCGGCCTTCAGAGCCTGTTAAAGCGCGATAAACAATCTCCGTCACCATTGCATCACCCAAGATGTTGGCTTCAATATCGCAATGCAGTGTCTTCGCCAACCTAGTGAAACTCTCTAGCATCGCCGTTTCCATTCGAGTGGACTCTAAGCCACTCGAATTCTGTTTGTGCTTGTTACAGTAACTCTCCAGAAAACCTTGCTCTTCGAGCTTTTTCACTAAGCTATGTAAACGCTGAGAATCTATGTTGATCGACAAACCCAATAACGGCTCACCATCAACCGGTAACGCTTCACATTCCAGTGGCATTGGCACCCCCACCACAAGGTAATCACCAGCCGCGTAAGTCACGGGCCTGTCGCCTATGTAGATATTCTTTTTACCCTGTCCAAGCATGATGATACCTGACTGATAAGTGAATGGTTGGCGCTGATTCCCACCACTACTGCGATACAACCACACACCCTCAATCTCTGTTTCTCTGATCCCTTCAAGATCATCCCAACCTTTAAGTTCAACGTAAGATTGCAGTAACTGAGCGAGTGTATTCATAACAGGTGATGTTCCATTCAAAGGGTGATGTTGGTTTGCACAAAAGCCCAAAGAGAATATCAATTATGTAGAAATAGGCAATTAGTTTGGAGAAATTGACCTTCACCCCCCTAATTCCGTGTACTAATATGCAAATATAGAAATTGAGCACTACAACAAAATAAAAATTTTAGCTTTACACAAGGAACTGACGATGCAATTTACCTATGTTAACCCTACTGTTATTCACTTCGGCCAAGGCCAAATCAACGCTATCAGCCAAGCCGTTGATACTTCAAAGAAAGCGCTTGTCATCTACGGTGGCGGTTCAATCAAAAGCAACGGTGTTTACGACCAAGTAGTCGCAGCTCTTAAAGATCACGCTTGGATTGAGTTTTCTGGTGTTGAAGCAAACCCAACCAAAGAAACATTAGACAAAGCAGTCGCTATCGTTAAAGAAGAAAACGTAGAATTCATTATCGCTGTTGGCGGTGGTTCAGTAATCGATGGTTCGAAATACGTTGCAGCAGCAGCGAAATACGACGGTGACGGTTGGGACATCCTAACAGGCAAGCACCAAGTCACCGAAGCAACGCCAATCGGTGCGGTACTGACGCTTCCTGCCACAGGTTCTGAATCAAACATGGGCGCAGTAATCACTCGTAAAGCGACTCAAGAGAAGCTGGCTTTCCTTAACCCTGCGGTCCAACCTAAGTTTGCAGTTATGGACCCAGATGTCATGAAGTCTCTACCAGAGCGCCAATTGGTGAATGGTCTGGTTGATGCTTGGGTTCACGTGTGTGAGCAATACATCACTATGCCTGCTAACGCGATGGTTCAAGACGGATACGCAGAAACATTGCTGAAAAACCTTCTTGTACTGGGTAAACAATACGACGAGCGTGACAATGACACATGGCGTGCAAACCTAATGTGGACGGCTAACCAAGCGCTAAACGGTCTTATTGGTACTGGCGTTCCTCAAGATTGGGCAACGCACATGATTGGTCATGAGTTCACTGCATTGTGGCATGTCGACCACGCGCGTTCTCTAGCTATCGTTCAACCTTCACTGCTTCGTAACCAGATTGAAGCGAAACGCACTAAGCTAGAGCAGATGGGGCGTAACGTATTTGGCCTAGAAGCGGGCGCAGATTTAGCAGAGCGCACTATCGACGCTATCGAAGCCTTCTATCACAGCCTTGACGTAGCAACCATGTTTGATGGCTACGAGGCGAATAAAGAAACGGCTATCGACAATGTGATTGCACAGCTAGAATCACACGGCTACCTACAACTTGGTGAGAACCAAGCGATCACGCTAGAGAAAACTCGCGAGATTCTAGAGTCTGCAATCCATTAATGGTTAAAATTAAAGCAAAGAAATCAGGTTTTTAAATAAAATCGCGATAATTTAAAAATTTATGTAGCGAAACTGAACCAAATTCTTTGACCTTGCGTATACCCTCAAGCAGCGTCCTAATCCGGCGCTGCTTTTTATTTGCCCTACAAGATGCTATTAAATTCTCATAAGTTCCTAATTTTATGTGCAATCATATTTCTATATTGTTAAGGTAAACCTGTCTCTTTACTAGGTATGAACAACGATTTGAACAATCTTAAGGAAATGGTTAAGTTTAAGTCACTTAACAAGTGGTATGGTGATTTTCATGCCCTAAAGGATATCGATCTTAATATTGAACAGGGAGAGATTGTGGTGATTTGCGGACCATCTGGTTCTGGTAAATCCACTCTTATCCGCTGTATCAATCAGCTAGAACCGTTCGAAAGTGGCGAACTTTCCGTGTTAGAACAGTCACTTCCCTGCAAGTTCAACACACCAGGCCAAGTTGGAATGGTGTTTCAGCACTTCCATTTATTCCCTCATCTTACTGTGCTCGAAAACCTGACTCTGTCTCCTATTCGCACGCTCAAAAAAAGCAAAGAAGAAGCAGAGAAAACCGCCATGCATTATCTCGAGTGTGTACACATCGCAGAGCAAGCGAATAAGTACCCGGCTCAGCTTTCAGGTGGCCAACAACAACGTGTAGCAATTGCGCGCTCTCTTTGTATGAAGCCAGAACTACTACTATTTGATGAACCGACATCTGCCCTTGATCCGGAAATGATCAATGAAGTACTGGATGTAATGGTCGAACTGGCAAGTGAAGGCATTACCATGGTGTGCGTGACACACGAAATGGGCTTTGCAAAACGCGTTGCCGACCGAGTCATCTTTATGGACGAGGGACAGATCGTGGAATCAAATACACCACAAAGTCTGTTCGAAAATCCTCAACACGAACGTACTCAAGCGTTCCTAAATCAGATTCTGACTTACTGATGCTGCTGAAGATAGTGAAACCCGCCCTCTCTGCCTTGGTACAAATTGTGGTGCTTGCGGCAGCCGTTGTTTGGATCCTCGATTCTGGTGCTCAGGCGATGGGATACAGCTGGCAATGGGATCGAGTACCTGACTACATCGCTTTCTATGAAGATGGTGAATGGTGGCCTGCAGAATTGATGGAAGGACTACTCGTTACCATCAATATCTCTCTTATTTCTTTAGTTGCAACGCTGGTGATTGGCTTAACCACAGCCCTATTGCGAAACTCCAATTCAGTGGTTGGTCGCACCCTCGCTACCAGCTATGTGGAATTGATTCGTAATACACCATTGTTGGTACAAATTTACCTGCTCTATTTTGTATTCGGCCCTGTAATCGGTCTGGATCGCTTTAGCACAGCTGTTTTAGCTTTGGCACTTTTTCAAGGGGCATACACCGCTGAGATATTTCGTGCTGGGTTAAATAGTATTTCTAAAGGACAATTTGAAGCTGCTCAATCTTTGGGCTTATCAAAGACCTATACTTATTGGGATGTGATTCTTCCTCAAGTGGTGCAACGTACGCTGCCACCTCTTACCAACGAAGTGATCTCCCTTATCAAAAACTCTTCGATTGTGAGTGTCATGGCTATTTTCGACCTGACAACCGAGGCCAGAAACATTGTTTCTGAAACTGCGATGCCATTTGAGATCTGGTTCTCTGTGGCGATCATTTATCTTGCACTTACACTTTCACTTTCTGCCGTTGCAGCTTGGCTTGAGCATAAGCTCGGAGCCAACTGGCGAACACAATAAGGATTTATCAGCATGAAGCTATTTAAAACCGCTATCACTGCTTTACTTGCGCTTGCCGTAAGTTTGCCTGCACTTGCGTCTGAAACGCCTAACTTAGACAAAATCAACGATCGTGGTTCCCTACGTGTTGGCATGTCGACTTTTGTTCCTTGGGCAATGCGTAACAAACAAGGCGACCTTGTCGGCTTTGAAATCGATGTGGCAAAACGCCTTGCTGAAGATTCAGGCTGGAAAGTTGAATTTGTACCGACAGCATGGGATGGCATTATCCCTTCACTGTTATCGAATAAGTTTGACGTAATCATTGGCGGTATGTCGATCACTGAAGCGCGCGCTAAGAGTGTTCTTTTTACTGAACCATACTCTCACTCTGGTGTTCAACTGGCGGCTAACAAAGAGCTAGCAGAAGGCTTCAGCAAGATTTCTGATTTTGACTCTCGCCGAGTGAAAATTGCAGCTCGTCGTGGTGCCTTCACAGTTCAAGTGGCTCGTGAAACCTTCCCGAAAGCGAAAGTACTTCAGTTCGATGACGACGCTCAAGCTTTCCAAGAAGTACTAAACGGCAATGCACACGCGGTTATCGCTTCAAGCCCTAAGCCAGAGCACGAAGCGATCAAGAACGCTGACACGCTATTCATTCCATTTGATGAACGTCTATCAAAAGGTAACGAGGCATTTGCTGTTCGCCTAGGTGAAACGGACAAAGCTGAGTTCTTCAACGAGTGGATCAAAGCTCGTACTGAAGACGGTTGGTTGAAAGAGCGTTACGAGTACTGGTTCTCTACTCTAGATTGGCAAGACCAGATTGCTCAAGGTCAGTAATTGATAGCTAATTAGACGCTAAATAACCAATCAAGGCAGTACCTTGCTGGTACTGCCTTTTAAGAAACACCCGAGATAGCTATAAACTCATAGCCACTCTCACAGCATATTAATTATCATTGTTTAAACAGGAATGACGTGAGTAGTACTAGCGCATTATCAACGCCCAAGCCCAACCTTCACACCAAGCCTTGGTATCAACGCCTCAATCTATTAGATGGAGTGTTGTTTTCCATCATTTGTGCGTTCGCAGGTTGGCTTTATTATCGCTCTGCTGTCGGCATTAACTATCAGTGGCGATGGGAAGACGCGTTCACGTTAATCTTTATTCCACCTTCTCAAGGCAATATTCCATATTTCTTCCAAGGCTTGGTCGCAACATTGCGTTTGAGCTTATGGAGCATGGTGTTAGCGCTCTCTTTCGGCACACTGTTAGGAGTAGCAAGACACTCTAAGATCGCTTTATTCAAAACACCGGCGCTGCTTTTCATCCAATTGGTTCGAAATATTCCACCACTGGTTTTTGTGTTTATCTTTTACTTTTTTGTCTCTAACCAACTGATTCCTTTACTTGGTTTAGAAACCCTTTTGCGTGAACACAATGGCGACATCAACCAACTGCAAGCTTTTCTATTTGGCCCTGCCAACCTTTGGGAAAACTTAGCTTCTGGCGTTATCTGTATTGGTTTGCTCTCTTCGGCGTATATCGCTGAAGTGATTCGCGCTGGCTTGGAAAGCATTCCGAAAGGGCAATGGGAAGCTGCGGACTCACTTGGTTTGTCCGTCTTCTCAAAATATCGATATGTGGTTGGTCCGCAGGTATTAACCGCGATTACCCCACCTTTGGCTGGCCAAGCAATTTCGTTGGTAAAAGATACATCGATTGTCTCTCTGATTTCGATTCAAGAAATGACCTTCATTGGCACCGAGATGGCCAACTCATCCGGTTTGATCTTTGAGATCTGGCTGATTGTCGGCGCGGTTTACTTCGCGTTATGCTTCACTCTCTCGCGCATTTTCAGAACCATAGAGCACCGTTCAAGTGCTTATCTCAACCGCTAATTTGCACTAGTCATTCGGTTGCTTCTGTGGTACTTCAGTAACCTCTGCTTGCCCTTAGCCTATAATATTCATCAGCTTTTCCTGATTGGTTTAACTCATTGACCAATCAGGATTAATCGTTTCAAAACTCTCTTCTAAAGCACAGCAAACCCTTCATTTAAACACTATACTTTGAATACTAAATCCCATCGGATTCTCTCAAAGGTCAAACCAACATGGATAATCATAAAGAAAGAGCATTTTATGCCGTTGTCGGCGCATTAGTTGGGGACGCTGCCTCTATGGGGCTGCATTGGTTATATGATCAAGAGAGGATCATACAGGTAGCGGGTTTCGAGCCTGAGTTTCGTTCGCCAAACGAATCCGATTATCAAGATAAAGGTTATTTTGCTCACCAAGGAAAATCCGCAGGCGACCAATCGCAATACGGTGCTCAACTATTAGCAATGGTCGATAGCCTAGTCGACAATCAACACTACGATGAAGCAAGTTACATCAAACATTTCCGCTTCTGGTTTGATTTCGGCGGCAGTTGGCAAGGTTACATAGATAAAGCGACGCGCATGAGCTTGCTGAACATCCATCAATTAGAATTAGCAAACGCCCCTATTACTTCGTGTGGCGCTGACGACACGCAATTGCCTGCAATTTCAAAAATCATCCCTTTAGTGGCTTGTACCTATACGTCTCACACCTTACCAGCAATGGTTGAAAGCGCGGTTCGAGTCACTAATAACAACGATAAAGCAGTAGAATGGGCACAAGCCATCACCCTACTGATTCAAGCTGCGATACAAGGTAATTCGCCATTACAATCCGTAGAAATGGTAAGACAGACCTGCAGCAGGTTTATACACGATCAAATCGATGAAGCCCTCGCAGAGCCTGAGCTTTCAATAACTGACGCGGCAAAGAAATTTGGATTGCATTGTGAATTGAGTGCCGCATTCCCCTTGCTGATTCGCATCATTGCTGGCGCTCAGAGCTTTAAGCAAGGTATTCGAGATAACATTTTATGTGGCGGTGACAGCTGTGGGCGGGCAATAGTGATTGGCGCAGTATTAGCGGCTTGTTTCTACGAAGAAGACGGTGCGATTCCAAAAGAATGGCTTAAGCAAGTCGAGCTAAATGGTGGTGTGTTATCCCTGCCCATTGAGTAGTGTTTTGGAGCCTGAGTAACCGTTCTGGCAATCAAAAACTAAAGCGCCTCTCGATTCCTTGCTCGAGAGGCGCTTTAGTTTTCACTATTCACTTCAACGAATGGCTTAAACGGATAGCTTCAGCTTCAGATTATAAACTTCGCGGCTCCCTACGACCGCTGGTTTGTCACTCTGACTGAACCTATTTCGTTCCTCATTCCTAGAACTGATACGCGGCAGAAAGCTTGTAGTTACGACCAGGTTCATAGTCATCGAGGGTAAAGCCCCTCGCCGTACCTGAACGAGATGCGTGTGAGGTATATTGCTCGTCAAACACGTTGTCGATACCAAAGGTGACAGACAATCCGTCCACGGTAGATGGCACCCATTGTGCGTAAAGGTTATGCACGTCGTAACCTTCTTTGATTGGCTGACCATCAAATACGTTGTCTTCATCCTTAACAAACATCGAATTCCAACCAAAAATCGTTTCCAACGCTTCAGATTGATAGTCCAGTGTTAAAGTGATGCTATCGCCCATATCAATACTACGACCATTTCCACCTGCGACAGCGCCGCCTGTGTCTTTGTTTTTAGTATCTGAACGTGCATAAGAAAGTTTACTGTTAAACATCTCGTAGCCGTAAGACAAGCTTGCTTCAAAGCCTTTGATCTCCACGTCGCCTAAGTTGTAAATCAAGTAACTTTGGCTAGCACGCTGGTACTCTTCGGCAATGTAATCATCAATATTGGTTTGGAATACAGTTAGGTTCGCGCCAACAAAGTGATCATCAATACGCTTGTCGAAACGCACGCCACCTTGTGTGTTCTGCCCTGTTTCAGCTTTGATATCATCCGCTAAGTACGCAGCATCTTGATACGCAATAAAGGTCTCCATCAACTCTGGGCCTTTAAATAACGAACGTGTGCTCGCAAACAGCGTCCAATCTTGTGTAACGTCCCATTGCGTCGCTAGAGACCAAGTTACGTCATCGAAATCGTCATTTCCTGTCTCTGCTTTACGCTGATAATCATCAAAGCGAATACCCGCTGTGATCGAGAAGGCTTGAGTAAAGTAGAACTGGTCTTCAACAAAAAGCGCGGTAGAAATGGCCGACTCATCCATAAACTTACTGCTGCCGTAATAACTGCTTGATGACTTGTCCATGTAATCAAAACCGTAGGTCGCAACATTATCAAACGACATCAAGCGATAGTCCGATTGGAACTTAGCATTCAAGCCAAAGTTTTGGTTCTTCGCCGTGTTGTTAGACAAGCGATTCGACGGCCAGCGTGGTGCCATGACACTTTCATCGCGCTTAATTTCAGTTTGAGTGTTGTAAAGCGTCACGTCCCCTTGGTGAGTATCGCCACGAAGCTCATAGCTTGCAGTGACGGTGTCACGGTCGTAATCGGTTGGGATCAGAATATCGTTAGACAGGCCTTCATTCGCGCCACCCGACATATCCGGGCGCGGACTGTAATCGCCGCTATCGCGGTAGAGATCATAAGCGAGTTCAAAACGGTGCAAGTCGCTCGGTTCAAAACCAATCTTACCTAGAATATTGTATACATCCCCTTCTGAACCAAAGGTTTCATTGCCATCGCCATCCTTAAAATCGTCACGGCTCATGTAGTGGCTGTAGAGCATGGCATCAACGTTATCCGATAGTAAGCCATACACAGTTAAAGAGCCTTGCTGACTTGCGTTAGTGGCATAGCCTCCATAAACACGAGCTCCGAATCTCTCGTCGTAACGAAGCAGGTCTTTTGCATCTTTAGTTTCAAACAACACAGAACCACCGAGTCCATTTTGCGTGACTGAGTTGTTACCTACTTGAATATCGGCCGATTTCAAAATATCTGGGTTAAGCGTGAGGTTGCCAATGTGGTGAAACATGTTGGCGTGCTGAGATGCTCCATCAAGTCGAATATCGAGATCCGTTTCGCTCAAGCCACGAATCGTGATTCTTTGATTCACCGAGTGCGTTCCCCCAACATCAACTCCCGGAATCTCACGCAGTAGATCCGACATATGGTCAGCTTGTTTGAGTGACATATCATCGGCAATGATCGATTCTGTGTTACTAGATACCTTCGTTCCCCACACCACCACTTCGTCAAAGTGCGATGTGTTCTCTTCTGCTATCACAGGGCTACTAACCGCACTGGCTATTGCAATACAGAGGGCTGAAAGCTTGATTGTTGAGCTGACTGGGCTTTCCATAAATTCAATCCTAGATGTAAATGATAATAATTCGCAAACATGATAGAGTTGTAATTTATAAATGCACAGATGATTTGCTTATGCGAAAACGCACAGCTGTTATGAGGAAAGGTCAAATGGGTGAAGTAGCGTCAGAGCAAACTAAACTTGCCGAAACGGCTATGACTGGAAGAGTCGAGTTAAACAAGAAAGCTGTGTCAGCGAATAAACCAGTGTTAACGAAAAAAGTCGCTCTAACCAAAAAGCTAGAACAGACTGAAAAGCAGATCATTGTGACACAAGGTCAAACCAAGCAGACCTCGCTCGCTGAAGGTAAATTCCTTTCTTATCAATACAATGACCAAATTTTCGTGCATGGCGGCCGCTGTATTGAATTGGTCGACAGCAACATCGTCTCAACAGCCCACTCAGCGATCTTGATTACCATTATTCTCGAAGGAAAACTCACCTTTGGCTACGATGATCTTGAGTTCGATCTCGATGCCAGCAATGGACCACAAGGCGTGGTGGTAAACTTAGCTAAACCTGCCAACTTTAGGCGCTCGTTAATTCAAGATAACAAGATGAACAAGATCAACATCTTGGTTAAGCCACAATGGGTAAAACCACGTTTAAGTGACCACTGTTCAAGCAAATCATTCTTAGATTCACACAAGGCGTTTTACGATGTGCAGTTCAACGCTGACATCATTCAACTCGCCAATACACTCACTAGCCAAGCTACACCGACCAACTTTCAAGCCAAGCTTGTCGTAGAGACGTTAACCCAGCAGTTGCTTGCTCAAACCTTGTCTCAGATGCCGATTCAATGCTGCCAAGAGTGCACTTCTGAGGACATTAACGCGAGTCCAAATGGCACGGATATGAACGTTGGTTTGGACCAAAACGATAACCAAGTGTCGGCTGAAAAAGGGTTCGATGCCAAGATTGAAGACATCATCAGCTACATTGAAATCAACCTAGATAAGCCACTCAGCCTTGAAAGCATCGCAGGTCAATTCTCGATGAGTATCTCCAACTTACAACGTCGATTTAAGCAGTCTTACAACCTGACGATCAACGGCTATATCCGACACCGACGCTTAGATATCGCGCGACAACACTTAGAACGAGGCTTGGTATCAGTAACCGAAGCCGCCTATGAAGCGGGTTATCAGCACCCTTCAAACTTCACCAATGCTTTCAAGAAAGCGTTCGGTGTTCCGCCTCATGCGCTTGCGAAACACTCTGCATCAAGGGGGAATTAGCTTCTGACGTAAAGAATCTATTTGTTTTTAATAACTGGAACACACTGCGATAACTCGCTCTTCAACCAAGCTACGAATGAATTGCCTGACTCATCCTGATTGCTATCTTGCGTGAGCAATATGTACTGGTGACCAGAAGGTACGAAGCCAAACGGCGCGATCAAGTTACCTCTTTCAAGATCGTCGGCGACAAGTGGATAAGACCCAAGCGCTATGCCTAACCCATCGACAGCCGCCTGAAAGCAAAAGTAGAAGTGTGCAAATGTTTGGTTCGCTCGAGCATTAGACCACTCTCCACCATTAACTTTATCTTTAGTGATAGCACCCCAATGACTCCAAGCATCTGGCCGTGTACTGCTATGCAGTAATTTCACATCATCTAAGTTATCTTTTACCTGATGCCAATAACCCGGGGAACACACAGGGCCTACCCACTCTTCAACTAGCGGTATCTGTTCGTAACGCTCGGTTAATTTAAAGTCATCTCGGCGAATCGCCATATCGAGTCCTGTCGCATTCAAGTTCACAGGCCCACCAGCAGTCGACAAACGAACATCAATACCTGACTCAGCGTAAAAGTCGCCTAAACGAGGCATCAACCAACGCATGGTTAATGTTGGTTCACACGACACCTCGAGCGCATGGTTTTTCAGTTGGTTAAGCTTTGTTACGCCTGTATCCAAAGCCTGAAACGCTTGCTCTGTGTAGCCCTTGAGTAACTCACCCTCTTTGGTCAAACATACATTACGCCCCTGCTTATAAAACAGAGTATGAGCCAGGTGATTTTCCAGAACCTTGATCTGTTTGCTCACCGCACCATGGGTAATATTGAGCTTTTCTGCCGCTTCGCTGTAACTCATCGAATGCGCGGCGACATGAAAAACATGAAATGCTTTAAGATGCCTCATGTGTGATTATTTCTCACAGGTTAATGGAATTCATTTCGATTATAGGTAGCAAATAAAAACCATACAATGGCCGCTCATCAAATAAGAGAATTGGAGTATTTATGGAATGGTTGAGCTTAGCGGTGTTAGGGCTATTAATTGTTATAAGTCCTGGTGCTGATTTCGTTTTGGTTTTGAAGAACAGCGTCAACCAAGGAAGACAAGCCGGTATTTGGACAGCATTAGGGGTTAGCCTAGCAATTTGCGTTCACATTAGCTATTCGATGCTAGGTATTAGTTACTTAATCTCACAGAATGAACAGATTTTCGACATCATTCGATACGCAGGTGCCGCTTACCTTGTTTACTTAGGGATTAAAGGAATTATAAGCGCAGACAACAAACTTGCCCCTATGGAAGGAACGACGCAGAGCATCAGTGTTTGGCGTTATTTAGCCCAAGGCTTTTTGTGTAACGTACTCAACCCTAAAACCATGTTGTTCTTCTTGAGCATCTTCAGTCAGGTCATTTCACCTGACGCTGAAAACCAACATATCGCACTCGGTTACGGGCTTTACATGATTGTCCTTCACGGCTTGTGGTTTGGAATTGTTGCAGTGTTATTTACTTCAAATACGCTCCAAAAACACTTGTTGAAAGCCAAGAAAAGGCTCAATCAAGCGTGTGGATTTGGCCTTTTAACATTCGGGGCATTATTGGCGGCTAAGTCTTAAACCACATGCAAAACTGTGCCCCTAAGACCACAATCTAAAATTCAAAGCCACTTCATATCATTTGAAGTGGCTTTACCATTTCACTATCAGGGAAGATGGTGTTTAACTGCTTCGTATTTATAGATAGGTGCTCGCCAAGCACACCTTTAATTACGCCTCGCATGTCAGTCGTTGGTTTAAGAAATATCGGCACTACGAAGGACGGCAAATAGCCACTCTTTCGGAGGTCTAAATCGATTAGGATTAGGCTCACTCGCCTGCTCGCTGCTCAGTAACAAGCGGTAAACAGGCAGCAAGTCACCATTACCTTTTAAGTATGCAGCAACCATCTGTTTTGAGAGAGCTTTAGGTGTGTCACCAATAAAATGCAGGCAAAGCTTATCAACCAAATGTTTGGCTGTGTCTTGGTGGGTAGCTAGGGCTTGTAAACACGACTCCCCTTGCAAGACACCTGACTGGGAGTAGGATTTTCCAAGTAAGGTATGCGGCCTGGCTCATGCAGGTTATTGGCGAATCGAAAACCAGCATTTGGGGATTGGAATTTAATACCCCACCCCGAAATCGCTTTTGCCAAGGCAATCACATCCTGTTGGGTATAGGAGCCATCAACACCAAGAGTATGAAGCTCTAGAATTTCACGAGCGAGGTTTTCATTGAGCCCCTTATCAAGGCGCTTACCAACTTTTGAGTTAGGTCCAATGGAGAGTTAATTATCAAGATACAAAAGCATGGCTGGATGCTTTGAAGATGCCATCAACATGTCGCCAAAGTTGCCATTCCAATGCTTGCGAACCATATCGTTTTCAATGCTTGCGGCTAAGGGCATCAATTTTCGATTATCGACCGAAATGGCAAAGTGATTGCTCCAAAACTGAATGATGCGTTCTTGGAAACCATATGGCGTTTCAACGCTTTGCAGGTGGCGAGCTTGAGATTGTTGTCGATAATGAGTTCGAAGAAACGACTGTGCCTCTTTCTTCATTGCTTGCATCTTTTGCTCATCACCCTTGGCTTTCTTTCGCTGTTCACGATTTTCACCAATAGTTATGAGAATAGATTCGGTTGTGGGTAGAGCTTGAATAGACTGATGAATAAATGGCTTTTTATCCAACTGTTCTAAAGGTGAATAATAGGCTGTTTGACCTAATCTGGGCCCAAAACCAAACCTTTGCTCACCCACTATTTTTGAAGTTGGGTAATAATTCATTGCACACTCCCTTACGCTCGATCTGTTCTAAGTGTAATCGCTTAGTCATCAAGCATAGGGAGCTTTACAAGGTTTTACGTTAGATGGGTGTCAGGTGCCTATCAAGTTACAGACACAGTGTGATCATTTTGAATGGATGTCTATTTACGCCACATATATACAAACTGGTCGTTTTGCGTGGTGACTTCAAAACCAAATCGGAGATACAGCTCTCCAACTCGATTACCTTGCAGGTAACATAACTCAACTGGCTTACTGAGCTTATCTGCGTGAGCTAAGCAATCGGTTAGGACTTGGCTTCCAATCCCCTTACCATGATATTCAGGCAGCAAGAAAAACCGGCAAAAGTAGAAGTGATCACCTTTGTCTTGCAACAACACACTGCCAATCGCTTTGCCCTGATATTCAATGATTTCAGGTCTTTCTTCTTCCCACTCTTCGGCGTGTATGTCTCGTTGAACTTGCTCATCCCAGCCAAAAACAGCCTTGATTGGCTCAAATTCAGCCGCCTTTTTTAGCTCGAACAGGAATTCATAATCTGATGACTGAGCAGGCCTTGTTGAATGCTTCAAAATATCTCCATAAGTAACTAGGGCTTCTTACTTCAATAAGGTTCATTTAGGGTCTAATTGATATCGCAATACTTCGTGTCTGTCGTGCTCTGAATAAAATGTACTCAAGAACCGACCACCGCACTTCTCAATCACTTTCTTCGAAGCGATATTGCCACTTTCACAAGTAATGATAGCGCTTTCTGTTAACGCGTGATGTTGTATCCAAGACAACATATAGCTAGCAACACCTCGCCCTCTAGCTTGAGGTAAAGTTTCATAGCCGATGTGTCCGATGACATCATGGATGTACTCAGTCGTTCCATGACGAACTCGAATCACACCAAGGATCTCGCCACAATCGATACAGAAATAGGTAGAAGCTGGAGTCCAACCTTCTGGCAAACCTACACCTCTAGAATAAGCAATACGTCTTTTTAAATAAGCGTCACTGCTATCAGAAATACCAGTGTAGATATCAAGCCCATCTTCAGCACATTCATTCACATAATGATGAAAGGCTGTTGAATGCGATAAATCAGCTTTGACTATATCCATATCGTTTTGAGATCCCGATTACTGCTTTTTAACGTATTTCGCAGTCACCAACATTTCACCGCCACCATCAAGCTTACAATCTAGCTGGTGATCTTTTCCTTCATTGATGCGTCGAATCACAGCTTTGGTACCAATTTTTAGTACGCTAGAGCTGCCTTTTACTTTTAAATCTTTGATGAAGGTGACTTTGTCGCCAGTCTCTAGCACAACGCCATTAACGTCTTTCACTCGCGCAGCTTCTCTTTCCAAACGTTCTTCTTCTGGATTCCACTCATAAGCGCACTCAGGGCAGATTAAGTTGTTTTGGTCCGGGTAAACATATTCAGACTGACATTGCGGGCAAGGAGGTAAAGACATACGTTACTACTTCATTTAAATGGAATTTGTGTCATCTTAATGACTCTTGCCATGGTTAGCGAGCACAAATCGAATCAATTGCATCAAGATGAGTTGGTGATAAGAAAGAGCGGCTTCAAAACGAACAAACACAGCAGTGAGCTGTGTTTGTTTAGAAGGTTCCGATAAGTAAAACGGCTTAACGTTCAACTTTAGGCGAGTAAATGGAATACGCCGTAATTTGACCAGCGACGATCGCCGAGAACATAAACAGTGCCGATAAACCGATACTTGGGATCGGTAAGATAGACTGCTCAAATACCGATTGACTGGCACTTACTAGAACACGGCTACCCGGAACTAAGATAATGATTCCTTGAACAATATAGATAGAACCCGTTAGATCCATCTTCTTCGCAATCCAAGTTCCATAGAGCGTGATCAATACAGTCGTTACCCAAGTGCCAACTACCCAGCCACTATCAAAACCTAGATAGAATGGGCCCCACATACCTAGAACCGCAACTGGCAAGCCTAATAGAATATCGGTTGGGCGCGCATTAAACATCACACCGATAGAGACAGAAATCAGCACCAATCCGGAAATATGCATCCAAGTCGGCACGGCATTGGTGTAATCAATGGATACCGCTTGCCCCCATACTGCTTCACCAATGTTCAGCCCCATGATGATGCCAACGAACAGCTTTATCAGTGTTAAGGCACTCTGCCCTAGCAAGCTGGTACCAGAGACTAAATCGTTAAAGGCCAAACACTCTAGTGCGTTGGCTATGGATAACCCGGGGACAAACAAAACGATCGAGGCAATACACAGCGCCCAGACAGGGATCGGTAGCCCTGTGCTTGCCAAAAATGCCACAGCAATACCGGTTAATAGTGCAGAGATGAATTCAACTGCAATCGCGCGGCGTGAATGGAGAACTTGCTGACATACCCAAACCATCAAGCCAAGTAACGCAGAAAAGCCTACCGCTTCCAAAGTACTGCCGACCAACATCAGATAGGCAGGTGGGATCCCCATATTCGCCAGTGCAGTAATCCATTTAGAATAACCAACCGGCTCTGGGACCGGTTCACTGCTTGGTTGATTGATACGAATAATGGTATTTGCCAACAAACTCAGGTTGATTGAAGCTGGCTTTAGACGTTTGAGAATAACGGCATTGTTATCGTCTGGAAATTGATAATTAATCGCGGTCGGTGTTGCCTGAATCATGACGTCTACACCATGCTTTTTCGCATAATATTGTGTGTATTTTTCAAGCTTATAAGGAGCACAACCACTGCGGTGAAGTGTATCGCCAATTTCAACAATTTTGTTAATTCGGTACTGAGAAGGCATGGGTATTTTAGGGGAAACAAAATGTGCGGCAAATGTACCAGACGATAGACGGAATGACGAGGTTTTTGCGTAATTTATCAACTAGATTCGTCACTTTTTTCTCCGAACACTCAAAAGTACGAATGACTCTACTCATTTAGGATTAAACCTATGAATAATAAGAATTGTTCACAAGTTAAATATATGCATCCATATTGTTATAAACAGACCGTTAAGTCTGCTCAAAAAAACCGCTTGTGTTAACGAGATTATTCATAAAATTCAGGTCAAATACAGAACAAAGACCAAACAATGCGGCGGTTTATAAAGCAAGGTTAAAATTCATCCAAAGCTAGCGGTAGTCATAACATTTAAGCACAGAGCGCTTAACGAGAGTTTAGTCACACTTTATGCAACCACAAAACACCAGACGTGATTGAAAAACTAGCGGAGTGGTGGTTATGCGAGCACTTAGAATAAAAATGGAAGAAAAAGGTTTCGTTTTCAGTTAGATGTGGCATTATCAAACTCGTTAAGACGATGTGCGTGCATCGTATAATGGCTATTACCTCAGCCTTCCAAGCTGATGATGCGGGTTCGATTCCCGCTGCACGCTCCAAATCTTCTTAATGCTTCAGTCTTACTCTTAAGACAGTGTGCGTGCATCGTATAATGGCTATTACCTCAGCCTTCCAAGCTGATGATGCGGGTTCGATTCCCGCTGCACGCTCCAACTCAAGTTCATCGTTTATCCCCTTAGATCAAACTCAATCTTCAAAGATAATTTTCATACTTTGAAGTAGTACGCTAACTACTTAAATTATCTTTAGTTTCCCCTTTACTACTCTTACTGTCTCTCAGAATTGTTCTAGTTTTATAATCTCGGTCAATGTTCAAATCCTTCGTTGTGTTAATGTGCGCTCAACTGGAAACAACCATAAAATAATAAAAATGTTTAAAAGCAATGAGTTAACTATCAATATTGAGACAATCAATATCGCCCTGTCCAAAGTCGAAAACGCGAACAAAATTCAACTTAATACGTTGAAAGGTTATGTGAGCAGTGAGCCTGAGCAAGCTATTCTTGCGTTTCGTTCTTTGAGTGAAGTGGAGTCTATCGACGACAAGCTGAAAAGAATCATGTCAGAGCTCCCTCATCTAAGTGGCGAGGCGCAACACCTACTGGAAACATCGATTCTTTTACAGTGATGAGCAAGAAAGATAAGTCTTAGCTAACGAATGAGTATGAGTTAAGACTTATCTTTGATTTCTTAGCCCTGATTGAATTTCTAATTAAACAAAGAGCTAATGATTAACGTCTAAAGCGTTACACTTTTCACCATACCCGCTTCTGCATGCCCTGGAATATTACAGGCAAATTCTACGTGATTGTCTCCATGGAAATGCCAAAGCATCTGCTTCGCTTTGCCCGGTTTTACTGTCACTGTACTGCCAGAATCATGAGCATGATTACCCATATTTTTCATCATTTCACGATGCTCTAACTGCTCCTCGGAAGAACCAATCGAAAATTCGTGATCGACCTTTCCTGTGTTCATCACAACGAACTGCACCACGTCGTTCGGCTCAATGTTCACTTTGTTCTTAAAGGTGATTTTCATATCGTCACTCAGTAGCACATGAACCACTTTATCCGGCTTTGCGCCCGTCGCAGGCATGCCTACTTCAGACATACCGTCCATGTTCATCATGATTGAATGATCCATCTTTCCACCTTTCATCATGCTGTGATTCATCTTCGAGTGGTCCATGTCTCCGCTGTTCATCATTGAGTGATCCATACCTGAATGGTCCATATTTGAATGGTCACCAGCTGAATGATCCATTGCAGCAAACGCTGTTGAAGCGGTGATTGTTAGGGCGATAGTAATTAGTGTCTTTTTCATGGTCTTTCCTTAAATTGATTCTATTTTTTGTTGGTTTCACATGTTTATGTGGTGCGCCCTTACCTACTCCTATCTCGCAAGCAAGGGCTTTTATAATCAGTACGTTATTTACTTGTCTCGGCTTTGGATCTGAGTGATCTCACGCTGCTTCCACAGCTTGAAGATCGCAGGAAGCACCAATAGAGTGAGCAGTAGCGCAGACGCCATTCCCCCAATCATTGGCGCGGCGATTCGTTGCATCACTTCTGAGCCTGTACCTTCTCCGTACATAATTGGGATTAATCCAATGATTACGGTAAGCACTGTCATCATGACTGGACGCACACGAAGCCCTGCCCCTTCACGAATGGCATCAGTGAGATCGGTTTGTTGGAGTATTTGCTGGTTCTGTTCGGCATCAAGCTTTTTGAAGTGCCACGCTTGGTTGAGATACACCAACATGATTACCCCAATCTCTACCGCAACGCCCGCTAGCGCGATGAAGCCAACACCAACCGCAATGGAAAAGTTGTAATTGAGGTAATACATCAACCACAAACCACCAACCATGGCTAACGGCAATGTCAGCATGATCATCATCACTTCACCGACACGGCGGAAGCTCAGATACAGCAGCAACATAATGATGGCGATGGTGATAGGCACTACCACACTTAGTCGATCTTTGGCGCGTTCCATGTATTCGTATTGACCTGACCATGCGAGTGAATAACCCGCAGGTAATACGATTTGCTCAGCAACCACTTGTTGTGCTTCTGCCACATAAGAACCAAGGTCACGACCATCAATATCTACGAATACCCAACCGTTAGGACGTGCATTCTCTGTTTTGATCATCGGAGGACCATCTTCGTAACGAATATCCGCAACATCAGACAAAGCGATACGAGCACCGTTTGGTGTTACTAACGGTAGGTTCTGCAGCTTGACGACAGAATCACGGTAATCTTGCGGGTAGCGGACGTTGATTGGGTAACGTTCAAGCCCTTCAACAGTTTCACCAACATTCATTCCACCTACGGCCGTAGAGATCACCTGCTGCACTTCTTTGATACTTAACCCATAACGAGCAGCAGAGCGACGTTTGATGTCTATCGTGACATAACGACCACCAGCCACACGTTCGGCATACACAGAAGCGGTACCACTCACACCATTCAAGATAGGTTCCAGTTGAGATCCGATATCCTCAATAACACTCAAGTCCGGTCCTGCTATCTTGATTCCGATTGGCGTTTTAATGCCGGTCGCTAACATGTCGATACGTGTCTTGATTGGCATAACCCAAGCGTTTGTTAAACCGGGGAACTGAATCAGATCATCGAACTCTTTGCGTAACGACTCTGTAGTGACACCGTCACGCCATTCATCGCGAGGTTTCAACTGAATAACTGTTTCAATCATGGTGAGTGGTGCAGGATCGGTTGCCGTCTCTGCTCGCCCGATTTTGCCCCATGTAGTTTCAACTTCCGGGATGGTTTTGATTAACTTGTTGGTTTGCTGAAGCAGTTCACGCGCCTTACCTATCGAAATGCCTGGATAAGTGGTCGGCATGTACATCAAGTCACCTTCATCCAGAGGAGGAATGAACTCACTGCCAAGCTTACTGGTTGGGTAATACGCAGAAGCCATCAAACCCAGTGCAATCACAATCATCACTTTTGGATACTTTAGGCTTAAGTTGAGCAATGGTTTATACATCGCGACTAAGCTGCGGTTCACGGGGTTCTTGTGTTCAGGTAACACGTTGCCACGAATGAAGTAACCCATTAGCACTGGCACAAGCGTGATAGCCAAACCTGCAGCCGCCGCCATTGCATAGGTTTTAGTGAAAGCAAGTGGCGAGAACATCTTGCCTTCTTGGCCTTCTAATGCAAATACAGGAACAAAGCTCAAAGTAATTATGATCAGTGAGAAGAACAACGGTGCGCCAACTTCTTCTGCAGCCTTACCAATCACCTGCCAACGGTTTTTATCGGTCAGAGGCGTTCGTTCGATGTGTTTGTGGACGTTCTCTATCATTACGATAGCCCCATCCACCATAGCACCTATCGCAATAGCTATACCGCCAAGAGACATGATATTGGCGTTAATACCCTGCCAATGCATCACAATGAATGCGCCTAAGATACCAACAGGCAGACTTAGTGCGATAACCAATGACGAGCGGATATGGAACAAGAACAGCGCACACACCACGGCGACCACGATGAACTCTTCAGCCAGCTTCTTCCAAAGGTTTTCAACGGCTGAATCTATCAAAGTCGAGCGGTCATAAGTCGCGACAATCTCGACACCATCAGGTAAGCCAGCTTGTAGTTCTGCAAGTTTACTCTTAACAGAATCAATCACTTCACTGGCATTTTCACCAAAGCGCATCACGATAACGCCGCCAACCGCTTCACCCTCACCGTTGAGCTCCGAGATACCACGACGCATTTGCGGGCCAAGGTTAATGTCAGCAATGTCACCTAATAGCAGCGGAGTACCTTTGTCGGTCACTTTTAGCGGCAGAGATTGAATGTCTTCGATGCTTGTCAGGTAACCGGTCGTACGAACCATGTGCTCGGCTTCCGCAATCTCAACAACAGACGCACCGGTTTCTTGGTTACCATCTTGGATTGCCTTATTGACTTGCTGAAGCGTCAGGTCGTAAGCACGTAACTTGGCAGGATCAATCTGCACTTGATACTGCTTCACCATGCCACCCACGGTTGCCACCTCAGAGACACCCTCAACGGTTTGCAGCTCATACTTCAAGAACCAGTCTTGCAGGCTGCGAAGTTCGGCTAAGTCGTGCTTACCAGTTTTGTCTTGTAAAACATAGCTATAAACCCAGCCTACACCCGTTGCATCAGGCCCGAGCGTTGGTTTCGCGCTTGGTGGCAAGTTAGGTGCTACTTGGCTAAGGTATTCCAACACGCGAGAGCGCGCCCAATACATATCGGTATCGTCATTGAAGATGATATACACATACGAATCACCAAAGAACGAGTAACCACGTACCGTTTCGGCACCCGGCACGGCTAACATTGCCGTGGTGAGCGGATACGTTACTTGGTCCTCAACGACCTGTGGCGCTTGACCCGGATAACTGGTTTTAATGATCACCTGCACATCAGACAGATCAGGAATGGCATCGACGGGCGTATTTTTAACGCTGTATAAACCGCCAAATACGATGGCGACAGTGGCAACCAGCACTAAGAAACGGTTGCTAATAGACCAGCGAATAATTGCATTGATCATAGTTCGCCCTCACCCGTGCTATTCGTCGGTTCGAGAGATTTGAGCACATAATCAGAACCTTGTTTCGCCACTAGAAACCGAATGGTTTGACCCTCGGCAAACTCAGATAAATCAAGGTCATCACTGGCTTGGAAATTCATTTCACCCGCTTTCCAATTCCACTCAGGGACTGGCTGATGTTTTACGGTGATCATGCCAAAATCTGCCATCAACATAGTGATGTCGCCCTTCACCCAAACTTCACCAGCGATCTTGTGTTTGTTGACCTTGTAATCAACAACCTCGTACTGCCCTGACTCTGTCTTTCTCATCTCAAAATCAATCGCCTTACCACGTTGGACGTCACTCATGTCCAAGCCTTCCGCAAAGGTGAAATTCATCACCATGCCCGGCCAATCCCATTCTGGAACAGGCTGATGGTTAATCGTCACCATGCGACTACCTTGCATAACATCGGAAATTTCACCGTTCGCCCATACGGTTTCAGCTTCTTCTTCAACACCATTGATGCGTGACAGATCAGCGGATTGGCTCGATTCAGAATCCAACATGAAGTGCGCAGAAGTGACAATGTTCTCACCTTGCTCTAGCCCTTGAAGCACCTCTATTTTTTCGCCAGCTTCACGACCAACCTCAATACGAGCAGAGCGATACTTGCCAGAACCTTCTGACATCACAACACGAGTCATGCCACCAGAATGGATAACCGATGATCGAGGAATGGTAAGAACTTGTTCGTCACTGATGGGTTTCAGTGCAATATTGGCGAACATGTTGGGTTTGAGCTCACCATTAGGATTAGAGAACTTCAAACGAACGCGTAAGGTTCGTGTTTTAGGATCAAGAATCGGGTACACGTAATCGACAGTTCCCTGCCATTCTTTACCGGGAATCGCATCAAGTGTCATTTCGGCATTGCTACCTGTAGATATCCAATGCGCTTGTCGTTCAAACACTTCCGCATCAACCCACACCTCGTCTAGTGGCCCGGCACTGATTACCGCTTGTGCAGGTGCAAGGTAACCACCTTCTCGGATATTCAAACTTGCAATAACACCATCGGCAGGCGCTTTGATTTCAATGGTTTGTGAAGCTTTACCTTGGCGAGTAATAGATCGAATCTGAGTTTTATCAACGCCCAAGGTAACCAAGCGTTCAGTCGATCCTTTAATCAGTCCTTTGCGACCGGTTTTGTAGGCACTCAGCAGCTCTTCTTGCGCCTTAACAAGTTCAGGGGAATAAAGCGTGAAGAGTACATCGCCTTTGTTTACCTTCTCACCAACCGCATTGATATACAGCTTTTCTACCCAACCCGCAGCGCGAACGTTGGTTTGCCACAATGCACTCTCGTCGAATGCCACATAACCAACGGTTTCAATCCGTGGAGACAAAGACTCCAACTCAACCTTTGCTGTTTTAACGCCGAGATTATTCTCTACTGACGGATCAATAGATACAGTGCCAGCTTTGTCTGAACCACCACTTAAGTCATCGGCATAAACAGGAATCAAATCCATACCCATCGGGGATTTACCCGGCTTGTCACGCTGATAATTTGGGTCCATCGGTGCAACCCAATACAAGGGGTCATCGCTCGCCTGTGAGGAGGAGTTTCCTTCAATCGCCCCCGCCATTGCTGACATATCGTGTGCCTGGTTAATTAGAAAATGATTCGCACTAAAACCTAATGCGCCACCGACCAACAAAGCGATTGTTGCTACTTTTACTGATTTCATTATTCGTTCCTTATTGATGGTTTGTCGCAGTTAGTTGCGGTTGCTCAACCTGATAATCAAAGCCGCTCAGGAGTGACGCGAGCTTGCTATTCACGATGTTGAGGTCAGTAATCAAGCGCTGTTGCTCTAGCTTCAAAGCCAGCTCATCTGTCGTTGCTGAAATCACATCGTTAAACTGTGCCGTGTTGTTTTGATAACCTCTTTCAACCGCACGGATTCGCGCCGATGTCTGAGGTAATAAGGAACTTTGGTAACGCTCTAGGCGCTGGGTGAGATTCGTCTTATCCACCAATAATGCATTCACTTGAGCATTCATTTGGGCAAGTAAGGTGTCTTTTTGAGATTTAGCAGCGCCAACTTGGTGTTGAGCAGCAGACAAGTTTTTGTCTTGTCGATTACCCGTAAATAAAGGGATATCGACTGTTAGATATGCACTGACAAGATCAGAAGCAGGTTCACCTGCCATGTTATTCGCTTGTCGGTGGGCATACATGACTTCTACACCAAACTGAGGTGTGTAAGCTTGTTCTGCTAATTCAACTTGTGTCTGATTGGACGAGATAGTCGCGTCTGTTATCTTAACGAGCGGATGCTCCATCAACAGTTGATAGTGCTTAGTTGAATCAATATTGGTTGCTAATTTATTTTCCAATAACGACCAATCAATTTGGTTAGTCGCATTGAGTACGCTTTGAGCATCAGTAGCCGGAGAACCAACAGCTTGAGTCCCTAGCCAACCCGAACCCAACCATTCAGAAAGCTGAGAGATTAAGCGACGCTGGACTTGCTGGTTAGCTTGCAGTTTCTCATCAAGTTTGCTGACTTGAAGCTGGGCATTGAGCAGATCTTGCGCTTCGCTTTTGCCAATCGAGTAATTGGTTTGCACATAGTTCTCTAATTCAACCAAAAGGCGTCTGTTTTCACGCATCACACCTTCTGCGACTTGCTGGTACCCCAACTCAAGCCATAGCTGCGTCATGCTGTTAGCAACCGTCAATTCACGAGCCTCAACTTGAAGAGCGAGTCCATCGGCTTGCTGACTTGCCTTTTTCTGCTGAAGATCAAGCGTATTGCCACGCTCGAATTGCTGCATTAAACCAACCGAAATATTGGTCATCGGGTCTTCGTCGAATTGAAAACTATCGACTGGCAGGCCACCGAATCCGACTTTGAGTTTCGGATCCATCAGCGTGGCGCTCGCAATACCAGTTTCCCTCATCGCTTGCGACTGAGCAAAGTACTGCTTGCGATTACTGTCTTGGCTCAATGCTATTTCAATCAATGTATTGAGTTGCTGAGACGAGCTTTGTTTATCAACTTGTGTAGAAACAGGAGCCGCAGCTAAAACACTACCTGAAATAAAAGCAGAGCTTGAAATAAAGGCAGCAGCAACCACGACACTCGCGTTTATTTCAAACACGGAGTTTGTTGGTTTTATATTCACAATGAATGTCCATATCTAGCGTTAAATAACGCATATAAAAGATTGGCGTATCAGGTTTATGAGTCTGATATCGCTATGTTTTTAGATATAGATTTATGCGGTAGGTGGGCGTAACAAAGATTGAGCGCGTGCGACTTTCTGCCCAATAATGACAGATTGAAAACGAGCTAGTGAAGAGACAAATGGATTGGCGGCTTGAACAGCCTGAATCGGATAAGAAGTCGCAGAGCACACTGAGGCGCAGCAGTCGGCACTCGAACAATGGTTACCCATCGTCTGACTGCCGTCTTCGCTCATTGAAGACATATCGCATTGATCCATCAAATCATGGGCACTCATATTAGAGTGTTCGGCGTGTACTTCTTGACTCATCACATGGCATCCCGCCATTGAGTCATTAGTTGACTTGTCGTTATGGTAACAAGCCGATTTACCCGAACTCATTTCCATCATCATAATGTCAGTCATCATTGCTGATGAGCTTGAAGCATAGCTAGACATCAACATCGCGATGATGCTGAAAACAGTAATCCAAGTTGTTCGGAGTGTGTTTGTCATAGCTAACCTTTAAATTTATAAGACGACTATAAAGGTTACCCTTAGGGTAAGGTCAAGCTAGTTGAGCATTATCTTTAACTAATCGACGAAATTTTTAACTAATTGACCAAGGATTATTCAACACGCCTTACACTAAAGTGAGAGAGTCGTTTGATTTAAGGAAATTTTCTTTAAAAATTATCTGATTACCTCGCGAAACCTCGATCTGTGTATTTTACTTAAGAGAATGCAACCAAGATTCACGGATGAGAAAATGGCTAAAAACAACAACGTCGAAACACATAAGAAAAATACAAAAATAGAGAATAAAAAAAGCAGCGAGCTAAAGCCAAAAGAAACAACAAAAAAGAAAAAGCTCAGACTGCATTCACACCTTAGGGTTAACATCCCACTCTTCCAATCTCTCATGATGATCTTACCCTCATTGGCTAAGCACGCTGAAGCTAACGAGGGGTCAGGTGATTCTACCCATGACATGGATTTAGCGGCGACAACTCCTGTTGCAGATGAAACCATCGTCGATAAACACGCAGGTGCAAGTTCCTTCGAAGCTACTCATCCAAACACTCAAACAAATGAGAGCCAAGAAAGCCCTAATACCAATGAAAGTCAGGTCCCTCACGGGGCAAACACGCATTTAGTTCCTTCTCATCACCTATCGACGCTTTCACACCCGCAAGTTCATTACATCCCTTCGGTCTCCATGCCAACCATTTCAGCAGGAGGTAACGGTCAGCCTAGTCATTCAAACACGCCTCCTACACCAACTACACCCGTCACTTTTATTCCAGAAGTGATCAAGGGGACGTACGGAGAGCTTCATGTCGATGTAAACGGCCAATACACGTTCGTTCTAAACCCCAACTCACCTCAATACATCTTGCTGAATCAACACCAACAAGGTACTGATCACTTTGCGTTACACCTATCTAATGGTGCGAGCATCGTTGTTCAGATACCGGTAACGGGTAAGCAAGACTTGCCAAGTATTTCTGGTGATTTAACAGGGGTCGTTACCGAAGATCACAATATCGATTCACAAGGTTTACTCCATGCAAACGGTAAGATTGACGTCATTGACCCTGACCAAGATGAAAGTTCGGTAACGCCAGAAGTTATCTCAGGTAAATATGGCTCATTAACCATAGACGCTGATGGACACTGGCAGTACCAAGTAGACAACTCGCTTTCCAACGTTCAAGCGTTAACCGGAGCAACGTCACTACATGAAAGTTTTACAATCCACACAAAAGATGGCACCCCACAAACCATTGATATGACCATTGGTGGTAACGATGACAATGCGGTTATCACCGGTGTGGATGCAGGCTCGGTTATAGAAGATCTAACCACACAAGTACAAGGCCAGCTTTCGGTAACTGACCCAGATCTTGGAGAAGATCATTTTCAAGCGTCTCAAGTTAATGGTCATTTTGGGACATTAACTATCACTAAGGATGGAGCTTGGACCTACGATCTAGATAACTATAACCCCTACGTGCAAAGGCTTGCCCAAGGCTCGACTGCAACAGACATTATCACGGTTCATTCCGCTGACGGAACTGCACATCAAGTCACTATTACTATCAATGGTACCAATGACTCAGCTGTGATCACCAACAACACAGGAGGTTCACCAAATTCATTCTTCGTTGTTGGAAAAAGCCCCCACTTAGATCAAGTTATTGAAGATCATAAGCTCACAGTTTCAGGAAAATTAAGCATCAGTGATATCGATGCAAAAGAAGGGCATTTCTCCAATACCGATGTTGCAGGTACCCTAGGCACACTCCACCTCAAAGACAATGGTGCATGGACTTACGATCTGGATAACACGAATCCAGCAGTACAGGCCTTGGGCAAAGGCTCAGCAACAACAGACATCATGACCATCCACTCTGCCGACGGTACGCCACATCAAATTACTATCATTATCAATGGCACCAACGACAAAGCCGTCATTGGTGGCACAAGTTCCGGCGCAGTAACGGAAGAAACTCAACTTCAAACGTCCGGTGCATTGACGATTACTGACGTCGATACCGGTGAAGCACACTTCTCCAATACTGATGTAGTTGGCACACTCGGTACTCTACACCTCAAAGATAATGGAGCATGGACTTACGATCTCGATAACACCAATCCTAAAGTGCAAGCCTTGGGTAAAGGCGCCACTGCCACCGATACGATTACCGTTCATTCGGCAGACGGCACGCAACATCAAGTTGCCGTCACAATTAACGGCACCAATGACCGCCCTACTATCTCAGGAACCTCAAGTGGCGCAGTGATCGAACAAGGTTTGAGTACGGCAGGAAACCCCGATGCGACAGGGAGTTTAATCGCAACTGATATAGATAAGTCAGACACAATTACCTGGGCAAT
This sequence comes from Vibrio sp. 070316B, assembly GCF_013114115.1. Taxonomy (NCBI): domain Bacteria; kingdom Pseudomonadati; phylum Pseudomonadota; class Gammaproteobacteria; order Vibrionales; family Vibrionaceae; genus Vibrio; species Vibrio sp. 070316B. Next base: position 115,093 of record NZ_VTYC01000007.1, read on the forward strand.
CAATCAACCTCAAGGCCAATGGGGAACGCTGTCGATTGATCAGCATGGTCATTGGCACTATCAGCTAGACAATTCAACCGGCGGCGCGGCAGATAAACTCGCGGCTGGTGAACATCAGTCTGAATCATTCTGGATCACCGCTACCGATTCAACAGGAGCGACAGTCCCTCATAAAATCGTTATCGATGTGCAAGGCAGCAACGACAAACCAATTGTCAGTGCGTGGACTCAGCTTCCTGCGGGTAAAGAGGATCAACCCGTAACCATCAAGGCTTCTGACTTGCTAACACATGCAAGCGATGTGGATAGTAGCGATGTATTGCACGTGACAAATCTGCAAGCGACACACGGTAGCCTGATTGATAATAAAGATGGCACTTATACCTTCACACCAGATAAAGACTTCAATGGTGAAATTCGACTCACCTATGATGTGGTTGACGGTCATGGTGGAAGCGTCAGCACTCAAGCTAGGTTCGACCTTACCGCTGCTCCGGATAACGCGATTATTACCGACGCACAAACCAATGCAGACTTAAGGGGAGTGACTGAAGATCGTGGCTATATAGATACCCACTACCAATTGCATTACGACGGCAAATTAAACATCCAAGACCCTGATAAGGGAGAGGCACAGTTTGATCCGAATATAGGCTCACAAACCTATCAAGGTATTGGCTACGACACCAAATTAGGTGGTCACATACTGCTCATGCGCGATGGTCATTACACCTATACGCTCGACAACCGCAATATACAGAACTTAGCGCAAGGGGAAGTTAAACACGATTCAGCCGTTATACGCTCAGCAGATGGTACAACACACACGATAGAACTAACGGTTCATGGTACCAACGATGCCCCAACCATCAATGCTCAGTCCCACTCAGTGACTGAAGGTGGAAGCGTTCTAAATGGACAAATGGTTGGCCAAGATATTGATACCGGTGCGGCCTTGACTTACAGCGCACCGCAGATTGATGGCTTGGTGGTTAATCCGGATGGCAGTTATAGCTTCAACCCTGCTCACTCTAGCTATCAATCGTTAGCATCAGGTGTCACGAAGACATTGACTGTTCCAGTAACAGTCACAGACGAACATAATGCGAGCAGCACTCAAAACCTCTCAATTACGATTACAGGAGTTAATAATTCTGCCGTTATCGGCGGTGTCGACACGGGTGATGTAACCGAAGGTAATGCTGGACAGGACATGTCCCCAGATTATGCTCAACCGGGTATGGCTCACTTAGTACGAAGTACCATTAGAGCCAGTGGCAAGCTTTCTATTTCAGACACAGATACAGGAGAGGCTGAGTTTGATACACATGGACTTGGCTTTAATTACTCAGGTCAATATGGAGACCTACTTCTTCGCAAAGATGGAACTTGGTTTTATCACGCAGATACGGGGCAGATTCGTAGCACTGGTGGTCTCACAAGCACCCGAGGAACAGCCATCGACCAGCTTGGTGAAAATCAAACTCTGACTGACACGATTACCGTGTATTCAAAAGATGGTACATCGCACGATATTGTGATTACGATTCACGGTAGCAACGACCGACCTTACTGCGCTTCTGAAGTACAGCTCAATTCGGGTAAAGAAGACCTAGCTCAAACCATCACAGCAACCGAGTTATTGGCAAATACAGTTGACGTAGACGCCAACGATGCAGGCAAGCTCACTATCGCTAATTTGCATGCTGATCACGGTTCTATCCAAGATAATCACGACGGAACCTTCACCTTTCACCCGAGCCAAGATTACAATGGGCAAGTACACTTCACCTACGATGTGAAAGACGCTCATTCGGGTGTGACGCATACGGGAGCAACTATGCACTTGGCGCCCGTGAGTGACGCAGCAACAATCTCCGGAACTGATTCTGGTTCAATTACGGAAGATAGGCACGTTTCCCCCGATTCGATGCATCATATTCAAGTGACCGGAAGCCTTTCTGTATCCGATCCAGATGCAGGAGAAGATAACTTTAGGGCGACGGGTGTATTTGGACATGAAAAAGCTATCAGTGACCCCTTCCAGGGGGACATGCACATAAGCCGATATGGCAACTGGGATTACGTTTTGGCAAATGGTAACCCTGCGGTACAAGCCCTAAAGCAAGGTGAAACCAAAGATGTTATCTACGAGGTCTACTCTGCTGATGGCACACCTCACCGTATTACTATTACCGTTACGGGTACCAACGACGCACCGACAGTCACCAAAGTGGCTCTCAACAACGGCACGGAAGACACACACTATCAAATGCAGGCGAGTCAGTTCGGATTCACCGATATCGATACTGGCGATACGCTGCACTCAATCGCGATCACTGACCTACCACCAGCGACTCAAGGTAAGTTTGTACTCGATGGACACGACATCACCGCAGGTCAGAGCATCATAGCCTCCGATATAGCTAAGCTTCAGTTTGTCCCTGCACCAAACTTTAACGGTGATGTTCAATTTAAATTTACTGTAAATGATGGACATGAAGATTCACAAGAAGCAACGAATACACTGCATATTGATGCGGTTAAAGATGCGGCTCAAATCAGTGGTGTTGATACTGGCGATGTTGATGAAGGCCACAGTAGCTTCGGGGACATGTCACCAGACTACGCCCATAAAGGTATGGCAAAACTAGGGCAAGCAGCCCTCAGTGTGTCAGGCAAGTTAGACATCATTGACCCAGACAGTGGTGAAGCTCAATTTGACTCTAAAGGTGGGGCTTGGAATAATTCATATCACGGTCAATACGGGCACTTAATACTCAACACAGATGGTACATGGCACTATGATGTCACCGTCGGCAATGTGGATTGGGTTGGCAATACAAAAACGACTGTTGGTACAACCATAGATCAACTCGGCGAAGGGCAGTCGTTAACCGATACTATAACCATCCAATCTAAAGATGGAACAACTCACGATATTGTTATCACCATCTATGGCGATAACGATAGACCCTACATCAGTTCAGAAGTAACACTTAGGTCTGGTACTGAAGATACAACACTGACCTTCACCAAAGCCGATTTACTTGCTAATACCGTTGATGTTGATACCAATGATGCAGGCAAGCTTTCCATTGCTAATCTGTTAGTTGACCATGGTTCTGTGGTTGACAACAAAGATGGCACATACACCCTAACGCCACCCAGGGACTATAACGGACAAGTTCATTTTAGCTATGACGTGACAGACGCGCATGGTGGTGTCACGCACACTGGGGCAACAACAACCTTAGCAGCGATTAACGATGCCGCAATACTTACTTCTCCTAGCACTGGTTCAGTGACCGAAGATCACAACCGAGCGGCCAATAGTTCGGAATTGTGGACTGGTTGGCTTAACCTAGATGTACAAGATAGTGACTCAGCAGCAGAAGCAAAAGTTGTTCAAATTGAAGTGAATGGTGTCACTCATACGGTGCCTTCAGACTTTGCTATGGACCTAAATAGCAGTCACGGCACGTTCCACTTCACACAAAGTAGCGATGGCCATATTAAATGGGCTTATACCGCTGACAATACACATTCAGAAGTTCAAGGTTTAAGTGATGGTGAGTCATTAACGGATTCCATTACATTGGTGACTGCCGATGGTACTAAGCTTCCTTTAACCGCCAACATTCAAGGCATTGATGATCAGGTGATTATCGATACTCCGAATGCCCAAACTGCGCCTCTTGGCACCGTAACCGAAGATGTCAAAAACTCGGTTTCAGGTATTTTGTTAGCTCATGATGCCGATAGTAAAGACTCTGTTTCCTTTACTGCTGGTGACAGCGTTGGCAAATACGGATCTTTACATATTGATGCCGATGGTCACTGGCATTATGACCTTGATCCTGCCAAAGCGAATTCTCTTGCTCAGGGCCAACGTTTTGTAGAAGGGTTTAATATCACAGCGACCTCTACCGACGGTTCAACGTCTACACAACGCGTCGAAGTCTGGGTTGACGGTACGGATGATCACACCGTCATTTCCGGTGTTGACCATGGGGTTGCGACGGAAGATGTAGCGACCCATATGTCTACAGGCGTCAATTTAGTTGACGTGGTAGATTGGCAAACGTTGCATATTACGGATTCAGATAGCACTCCACAGCAGATGACCGTTGAGTTCGCAGGACAGCAATATACTTGGAATTTAGGTCATGAACTAGATATTCACACACCTTACGGCCTTTTCCAATTCCGTACAATCACCAGCGGTCCTCGTGCAGGGGAGCATGAATGGAACTACATTGGTGACAATAGAAATACCGATGTACAAGGGCTAAAAGCCGGCGAGTCGTTGCAAGAATCCGTTAAATTGATTGCAAAAGATGGTACTGAATTCCCGATTCATGTGGAGGTTCGTGGTACTGAGGATGGCGTTGTCATCGATAGTAAAACTCAAATAGGACAAGTCACGGAAAAGGCACAATTGAGAGCATCGGTTAGTGGTAACTTGGTTGCACACGACACTGATATTCACGACCAAGTCAGTTGGACTGCTACTGCTACCGGTGGCGAAGCGGGTAAGTACGGTTCGTTTTATGTAGATTCAACGGGGCATTGGCATTATGACGTTGATCAGAGCAAAGCGACAAAATTAGGAGACGGCGAAGAATATTGGGAGCACTTTACGGTTGAGGCAGTATCTACTGATGGTAGCCATGTTTCGAAAAGTGTATCCGTTGTTGTGCATGGCAATAATGATGACCCAACAGTTAGTGGTGAAGTCACTTTGCCTTCAGGTAAAGAAGATACTTCAATTCATATTACACAAGCTGAATTAATCGCCAATGCTACCAACGTTGATACTAACGATAGAGGTTGGTTACACGTTCAAAACTTAACTGCAGACCACGGTAGTTTGGTATCAAATTCAGATGGCAGTTTCACCTTTACCCCCGACCCTAATTACAACGGAACGGTACACTTTAGTTATGATGTTGCTGATAGACACGGCGGTGTTGCACATACTGGAGCCAATACGACACTCGCATCTGTGAACGATGCTGCTGTTTTTAGTGGCGTCGATACAGGAAATATCACCGAAGATCACAACGCCCATGTTTCCGTACAAGGAAACTATTCTTATATGCTCGAGGCACGCGGAACATTAACTGCAACAGATACGGATATCGGTGAATCAGGCTTCGATTTTAAAACATTGATGACGGCTTCGGCTCATCCTGAATGGGCACCTTACCAATCGAAACTGGGGGGGCAACTGGAAATAGATCAGCATGGCAACTGGAACTATTACATTGATAACCGTAAGCCTGAAGTTCAGGGCTTAGGCACAGGTGAAACTTTAACTGACACCGTTACTATTCATTCTAAAGACGGGACTCCTCATGTCATTACCATCACTATAAATGGCACCAACGATGCTCCGATTCTCGGCGTTAACCAAACATCATCAACGACGGGCACATTAACAGAGACAGATGTTGATGCAACTGACACTCATACCTTCTCTGTCGTCAATTCAACCGGTCAATTCGGTTCGCTATCGGTCGACCCAGATTCGGGCGCATATGTATACACATCTAATGGTTCGGTTGCTGGAATGAGTTATAACACGGCGACACACACATATCACGGCACCGATGTGTTTGAAGTAAAAGTGGCTGACAACCACGGTGGTGAGTCATCAAAGTTCATCACCTTTGATGCCAACGGTCATGTTTCAGTTGTGCCAGGGCAATCACCGACGATTTCAACCTCTGTGCCTTCCAATCCTCTGGTAACGACCACGCAACCAAGTTTACCAACTGGGACAAACACTCCGCCAAATAATGCCGTCACCGTCGACTTAGCGGCAACTAGTGATACTGGCACTTCCGATACCGATAACCTCACTAAAGACAGCACACCGACAGTCACCGGGCACACGGATATTCCTTACTCACAAGTCACCATCTATGATGGATCCACACCTATTGGACATGCGGTGTCTGATGGCTCGGGGCAATATAGTGTGGCGGTGAGTAGCTTATCAAATGGCGATCATAACCTATCTGCCAAAGCGTTAGCTCCTTCTTCAGTTTTACCAGCAACATCATCCATTCTTTCACTGCATGTTGATACTGTAGTCGCGCCGCTCCAAATATCATTAACTAACGATACAGGAAGCAATTCGTCTGATTTGATTACTAGCGATGGTTCATTAACTATCAATGGGCAAGAGGCAGGCGCAACCGTTGAATACTCGACCGACAACGGACATACATGGACATCGAGTTTCACCCCGCAACAAGGTTCAAATACGGTCAGCGTGAGACAAACTGATACTGCAGGAAATGTGTCGACCGAAACTTCCGTGAGTTTCACCTTAGATAATACGGTCAACGCACCTACCGTATCACTAAGGGACGACACTGGCCGACACTCCATCAATACACCAGACTTGATTACTAAGGATTCTAGGCTTTCCATTCAAACTGAAGCAGGAGCAAAAGTAGAATACTCGAATGACGGCGGACACACTTGGACAGCTGTGTTCAATCCAGTTGAGGGGGTTAATGACCTACAGGTAAGACAGACTGATATCGCTGGCAACGTATCCCCAGTGACGCACTTTAGCTTCACCTTGGACACCACTCCCGGCACAATCACAGTGAACCCGATATCGCAGGACAACGCGTTAAATGCCGCAGAGAACAACCAACCATTAGTGATCACCGGCACGACATCCAACATAGCACCAGGGGATGTCGTCTATGTCGTCATCGGCAATAAACACTTTTATGATGCAACGGTAAAACCAGATGGCACGTGGTCATTAACTCTAGGTACTTCTATACATCAAAACATAATGGCGACCGACCGCGACTACTCAATACAAGTTGGTACCGTTGATACGGCAGGTAATTCGACGCCTCGCATTTCGACCCATCTGCTAGTTGATACGCAGAGTCCGATTCCACATATTGCAGTTGACTCAGTGACACAAGATAACGTGCTCAATGCTCTTGAATCTGGTCAAACTATCGCGATAACCGGAACAGTAACTGGCGATTACCAAACAGGTGATATTGTCAGTTTAAAGATAAACGGTGCAACCATTTCATCACTCACAGGCTCGGTTGATTCGAGTGGACATTTTTCTATTCCAGTGGCTGGTAATATATTGGAACATGCCAATATTCATACTAGCTATGCAAATGGCCAGTCTGGCTCGATACACTCAATAGAAGCCACCATAATAACCACCGATGCCGCAGGAAATGTTGGCAGTGCGACGACAGGTTCACAGGTATTCAGCGTTGACAATCATGTTAGCCTGCCGACAATTACCTTTGAAAACCCCGGACCTGATGGGCTTTACAGCAAAGCAGAAATAGCCCACGGGCACCCCAATACAGTCACTGCGACAATTACCCCACCGGGTGATGCTAAGGTTGGCGAACATCTCGTTGTTAACGGACAGGATCATGTATTAGATGCTCATACTCTACAGCATGGAATACAAATTGAAGTTCATCCTGGTTCTAATGTACAAGCAACAATGACTGACGAACACGGTAATACCGCAGGCAGCCAAGGTTTTGCTGCCAGTGCTATACCTGAACCTATCATTGTCAGGCCACCATCGGGAAGTCACCAAGTGTCCGGTACACTTGGTGTTCCACCTCTTGCCCCATCTCAAACGCCTGTCCCATCGGCGCAAAACGGTTGGCGTATCCACCTACCTAATGGTCAGTATGTAACAAGCCATCATGGGCAATATGGAACGTTAACCATTGACCCTCAAACTGGTCATTTACATTACCAAGAGCAAGCACAAGTCCACACTGGACCACATGGCAGTGCTTCAGGTATTGGTCAGCATGAAGATAAGTTCGAAATCGCGCTGCAAGGGACAAATCAGGATGAGGTGGTTGCCCACGTGAACGTTCAAATACTCAGTCATGGACCAGGGCATAGTGGCAAACTTACGGTTGGGACAGAGGTCGTTGATATGACGATAACACCAATTGTCCACGCATCTCACCCTGCTCCACCTCCACCACCGCCAGTTCAGCATGACGAGCCCGAGATCGCCTCTCACGAGGACTTCACGTTTACTGTAAGTGAAGACACTTCTCTAGATTTATCTCAGCATGCTCACCAGGAGTCAGACCAGAAAACTGACCACCATGCTGCTGCGGCTTATTTGGATGTCCTAGGTATTCAGCCGAATGCATCGCCTAGCACCGGGCACGATCAACCCGCAGACATGGACATCGTGCTTGCACAAGTCGACCAGCAACATGCCGTCGATTACGATCAAGCACATTTGGATATGTCGGATGCACTTGAACACCATGATGCAGCCAATAACCATAACCAAGATGATGAACACCATCATCACAACGACGTAGATGGACTACCAGACATAGATCCAAATAACTAATGATTGGTCGTTAGTAATTAGTGAAATAAAACAAAAGGGAGCACGCCATGTGCTCCCTTTTTAATGATTGTTTCTTGTATCGTTCTGAACAAAGAATGGTTGTAATTCTTCGAGTCACCTTTCTCCAAATGCAACGCTGATGTTGGTGTAGATTGGCTTCCAAAGGTATTGGAATACCGACTTCTCGCCCGTCGTGATGTCTACCTCACCCGTCATGCCTGGGAGAATAGAGAAGCTTTCAGGGTTGTCACGGAAGTATGGCGTTTCCACAGACACCACCACTTCATAATAGATTTCACCTCGTTCACTTTGGCTTGTGGTCGGTGAAATACTCTCAACCTCCCCTTTTAAAGCACCAAAACGGCTGTAATCAAACGCATCAATCTTGATTCGAGTTGGCTGGCCTACGTTCACGAAACCAATATCCCTCGGTGATAAACGAGCTTTAAAATCGGCTTTACCGCCAACAGGAACAATCTCAACCACAGTCCCGCCCGGTTGAATAACGCCGCCGTTCTGCGTACTTGGCAGGCTTTGTACTAAGCCTTGTAGCGGTGACACTAACATGGTGTTTGTCAATTTCGCTTGGCTTGAACGCACTCGTGCATTAAGAGCTGACAAATCTGATACTGCTTTGGATCGATCGTCACTGACTTTTGCTTTAGCCTCAGCAAGAAGTTGTTCGATTTTTTGCTCATTGCTGTCTGCCTGCTTAATCAGAACCGACTTCTTACCTCGAGCTTCTTCAATTTTCTGCTCTATGCTCGCCAACTTTTGGCGCATTTCAAGTACACGTAAACGAGAGATGTTCCCGGCCTTATAGCCTTTTTCCAAGATGTTTAGCTCTTGCTTAGTGGCACTTAGCTCTTTGTCATAGCTAGGTAGAGATTTTTCTACGACACGAAGCTGCTCTGCTATCTGCTCACTGTCCTTTTCCAGTACAATGCGTTTTTGATAGTAGAGCCCTTTTTGAGCATTTAACTGAGCTTTTTGTTGGCTAACGATCTCCGGGAAATCAATTTCAAACTCCCCAAAATTCGGCTCACGGTTATCCAGTAACGCGTTCATACGTTCGATACTCGCAAGCAAGGTTACTTGTTGAGATTTCAACTCTTCGAGAGCCGTGCGCTGGAAGGTAGCGTCAAATTCAACAAGTGGCTGACCTTTCTCTACCAATTGCCCCTCTTTAACAAGGATTTGCTTTAACTTACCGCCAATGGCACTTTGTAATACTTGCTTTTCCCCTTCAGGAATCACTGCACCCTTTGCCTTTGCGATTTCATCCACTTGAGTGACCACAGACCAAGTGACAAAAGCGATAACACACAAGGCAACTGACCATGTCGCCAGCGCCAATGTTCGAGCTGTATTTTGTGATTCAACAAGCTCGCCGTAACGCTTGCCAGTCTCGATAGATTTTTTAGCCATTAGCGACTCCTTGCTTTGACTCTACTTTTTGCTTTGGTAATTCTTGTGTGTCAGATAACTGCTGCTCTTGAGACTCTGATGGCTGCTCGAGAGGACCTGCATAAACCACAGCACCCTCGTCTAACACCACGACTTTATCAGCGAGCTTAATCAAGTCTGGATCATGCGACGTATAGATCACCGTTGCTTTTCCTTTCTTCATCGCCAAGAACTCACCGAATACACGTTTTGCATTGGGATGGCCATCAGGCACCGGATTATCCATTAGGAACATCGGGTAGTCATAAACCAAAGCTTTGGCGTCAATAAGGATCTGAGCGACAGTGCCTGACAACATGTCAAACAGGCTATCCGGTTGGATGCTGCTGATAGAGGTATCCAACCCATCTGGTAACGTGGAGAACCATCGCTTGCCGCCAACCATATCAATGGCTGATATCATTTTCTGCTCTTCAACTTTATGCCCATCGCTCAACCACTCACGAATACTCAAGGTTAGTAAGTCGGGATAAGCTGCGCGAATGAAACACCAGTGACGATAGAGCTGTGGGTCGTATTGAACGAGGTTAACGCCTTCAAGCTCGACCATACCGTTTTGGATAGGCTGTAAACCAGACAACACTTCAATTAATGTCGATTTACCACTGCCTGAAGGGCCTGTAATCGCCACAATATCGCCCGCTTCAACATCAAAACTTACCCCATTCAATGCAGGGCGACTCTGTTTAGGGTAACGGAGAGTCACTTGATCTAACTTCAAGTTCGGAGCAACAGTTGGCAATGGATGATGCTGGTAACTGAATTCACGTTCAGACGGCTGAGACAGAATACGATTTACCTGCAGCTTAGATTGATTAAAGCTATTAAAACGCATCGCACTGTTGGCCAACACCTGCGCAGGCCCAGTCACTTTGGAAATCAACATCATTGATGCAATCAAGCCACCGGGCGTCATCACTTGTTCGAAAATAAGTCCAATTCCTAAGCCCATAACAGCCAATGTTGAGCCCACTCCGATAAAGTAATAAATCGATGTGTATCGACTTTGGAGAACCGATTGATTGAACGTCACTGTAGAGGCAAGCAGATTGGCCTTTTGGAAACGTTGGATCCAGTGCTCTGAAAACCCAGCACTGCGAATAAAGGCAAGCTTGGACGACAACTCATTAGTCATATTTTGACGATTAGTGCCCGCGACCGTCGATTGCATTGAGCGCTTACTACTCGAACGTATCGAGCGCTTAGCTAACAGGTAATACAGAACCAAAGAGACAATTGGAACCAGTACTAACCACCCACCTAACACACCTATCGCAAGTACAAAAATTAGAATGAATGGCAGATCAAACAGCGCATTACCGAGTGGTCCTGATAACACACCTGAAATACGCTCAGATAACATCACTTGGTTTTGTTGACTAGAAGAGGCTGTTTGCTGATTTTGAGCATAGCTATTTCGAAGCAGACGTTGCACGAGGGATTGAGATATCTCACGACTTACCCGGTTTGAAACTGAAGCAAACACTCGGCTGCGCAATGTTCTTAACCAACCCATCATCACAAACAACAAGGCGGCACCAATGGCGATACCTTGCAGTTCATGTCCTGCGTCACCGCCAATCACATGGTCATAAATCGACATCGTGATGAAGGGGACGGCAAGTGCAAACAAGTTGGTGATAAAACTGACCAACAACAATTTAGGAATGATGGGACGAAACGCATGTAACCTTTCGCCAACCCAATCAGGAGATGCCTTCTCTAATGGTGGACCTTCGATAACGATGCAAAACTGCGGGACATCGGTGATGTCGTCATTGGCGTTATAAGAGACAAATTGTTTGGATTCCAAATGACCAGAGACCAACTCATGTTCGCCAAGCACCAGTAATACTAATTTGTGTTCACCAACTTCATCTAGGTTGGCAACCAAGCGATAGGGCAATGCAAGCCTGTCGAACAAGGCAAACATATCGTCGATTGATTCAATCCTATTCTCATCGACCCATTGATGTGCGAACAACTGAATATTAGCATTCACTTCCAGCTGCTTAAGGACAGAAAGGCTTTCATTTTCTAAATGGTTCATCACCTCTTTTCGACCATTCGTATCTGCATGATTGCTAGCATCTAAACGATTCATACGATAGCCTCCTGGTTGTTCTCGCTGTCGACCGCAATAGTTCGACTTTCCACTGTAATGATTCGATTAGCCAATTCGCGAAGTTTAGAATGATAGCTCACCATCAGTATCGTCCGTCCTGCCGTCACTTCTTCTTCCAGCACCTTAACAAGGTTACCGAGAGCATTGAGATCGAGTGACGAATCCGGTCTCTCTATCATAATAACGGGCTTGCCACTCGCCAATTGAGCCGCAATATTGAGCATTTTAATATTGCCCATACTCAACAACGAAGCACTTGTATGGCCAATTTGTGTTTCTAATCCATCAGGTAAACGGGTAATTTCTTTGGTTAATCCTAAGCGCACAGCGTAATCATTGGCGCTTTGTGTTCTCTCAGGATCAAATCCACACAAATTGTCCAGAATTGTACCTGAGACTAACTGCCCTTTAACCCCGCAGTAAGCTGTAGCTTGAGCGACAGATGCAATAGAAATGGCTTCACCATTAATGAAGCACTCACCCGCGGCTAAATCATCAATCCCTGCAATCGAAGACAGCAAGTGACTATTGGTGTGGCGATCTTCACTCTCTAACAGCACCAGTTCGCCTTTATTTAGCGTCACATCCGCACTAGCGAATTCACCATATCTTTCAACGGTAGCTTGCTTGATTTCTAAAGTCTCAAAGTCAGAGATACTAAGCTCAGAACTGGCAGACTCAGACAGTGATAAGTCTCGTAACTTTTCTATTGCCTGATTAGCACTATGGATTGAATTAAGCTTGATTCGAACCCCAACCAGAGCACTCAGAGGCGCCACAGCTCTACCCGATAAGATGGAGCATGCTGCTAACCCACCCGTGGTTAATTGACCATCCAATACCCACAAACTACCGGTAATCACCAACAAAACAGAAGTCGCGAGTGCAGCAAGCTGAATACACTCTTGAGCGAAGGCGTTCTGTTCTTCTTCTTTGGCTCTGGATTGAGAGCGGACATTATTAAGCGATTTAAACTGATTAAAAATTCGAGACTCAACAGCCTGACGTTTAATACCCTGAATGGTTTGGCTAAGAAGAATCAAGAAGGTTTTTCTCTCCTTCTCATCTTTAGAAGCTTCTTCACTTAAACTTTTCACGCGGATAGAAGACAGCCAAACAATACCAAGCGTAATGAGCCAAACTGCCACAGGTATCGCCACTAATTCACCGCCGATATAAGCCACCAGCCCTAGAAAGATCAATGCAAAAGGCAAGTCGATAAAGCCAGAGATTATTCCACCAGAATACCAATCCTTAACTTTGGATACCGATCCTAATCCCTCTTCAACACCGCCCACACCTAGCTTACGAAGGTGTCCTGATGATGCAGTGGTCACCCTTTCAACCAAAGTTTGGTAAGTGGCTTTTTCTGTATTGCTGGCCGCCGCAGACAAAAGCCAAGTGCGAACAAAACGTATGAGTGCTTCCATGGCTACGGCTAGTGTCGCCCCGGCTAAAAGCAGCGTGGCCGTACCATAACTTTGATTGGGGAGAATGCGATCGTAGATCTGGAGAACCGTTAATGGAACGGCTAATGACAAGAGGTTAATAAGTAAAGAAGGCAGTAAGACTTTCCTTACTACCCCTTTGTTTTTTACTGACGTTACTGGCATACACAATCCTTATCCATGCTTATGAAATAAGATTGGTACACCATGTTGGGTATTGCAAGGTAACGAACTGATTTAACGTATTTTTCAAGATAAATATGACAAAGATCTTTATACGTAAACCCGTGTTTTTAGTTGTCCCTTACAAACCCTTGTCATAATCAGTGATTGCCTGCTTTAATTTAGATAAATCTGAATCACACAAATACTGTCTCAATGATTCAAATTTCTCTGGTGGCCAGTCGTATATCTTCATTGAGATTAGCTCTTCGATAACTGACTTATCAAAGCGATGTTTAACTAACTTCGCGGGAGAACCACCAACAATACTGTACGGTTCCACATCTTTGGTTACTACGCTGTTCGCAGCGACAACCGCCCCTTCTCCGATGGTCACGCCCGGCATGATCATGGCACGCATCCCTAGCCAAACCCCGTCTTTGATATGAGTATCACCTTTGCCGATGTAGGCTTCGTCGATCACATCCATAAATGGATACAAAGAGAACCAATCAATTCGGTGGGTGTGATTGCCGCCCATAAGGATCACAACCTCGGCTCCTATGCAGACGTAATCCCCGATGTAGAGCTCATCGATTTCCCAACGCGGCTCCCACTGGCGGCTGACCTCGTCACCGTGCAGATAACGGACGACTGAGCGCTCAAATCCGTTATCCCAACAATCACTGTAATAGCTGTGTTGACCCTTGATATGAATATTAGGATTGGTGACGACCTCATGCAGCAATTCGAATTTAGACCAATGCTTATTTTGCATTTCTACCTCTAATTAACTTATTAGTTTTATTCGTTTAAATATCAAAAGATTCGACGTTGAAGATCTAAACATGCACAAACAAGCGCCCCATAGGCACAAGAAAGGCTGGGGTGAACAGTGAGTGCCATACTTAAATCATAGCAATGCCGCTAAAACTAAGAAGCGTCAGTGGATTCGAGGTTGCTTTAGAAGAGGAAGTAATTTCACAGTATGCTCAGGCTAAGAGGAAAGTTCTGTTGAAAAATTAATAGAGCCATTGTACCCATTAACTCCAACTTATTTGACAGAGAAATGTGATTAATAAGGTTTCAAATATCAGTTCATGTAGAGTCAGAAAAACAAGAGCCTGCGGTATTACACAGGCTCATGTTTAGATTCATGCTTAGCGTTATGGTTCACGCTTAGCTATGGGTTAAGTAACTACATTTTAGCTAGCTGCACTTTTCTATCTTTGTTTACCACACAGAAGTTGCCGCGCTTAGTACGACACTTAGAGCACCTCTCACACTCTACTGGGCTTCGATCGCCCTCTTTCCAGCGTTTGATTAGATGAGGCTCAGATAACAGAGGTCGAGAAAGTGCAAAGTACTCGATACCCGTATTATTGGCGATTTCTTCAATGGCATCAAAATCCGTTAAGCCGCCCACCGTGATAACAGGAATATCGACGTCTTGGCTGATTGCGTGGCCATATTCATGGAAGTAACCTTCAGCTTGGATAGTAAACCCGTCGTGTGACTCGCCAATCATGGTGTCGGCTTTACCATGAATGTTGCCAGAAACGACAATGCCATCAACGCCTACTTCTTCTAGCTTTTTACACACCAAACGCGTTTCATCGAAGGTCACACCGCCCTCGAAAAACTCAGAAGCCGTAAGCTTAACCAAGATAGGGAAATCATCACCAACCAACTTGCGTGTCGCCGTATAGATCTCAAGTAAGAATCGCATGCGATTTTCCAAGCTACCACCGTATTCGTCTTCGCGTTGGTTGTAGTAAGGGCTTAAGAACTGGTTAATTAGGTAAGTGTGAGCGGCATGAATTTCAACGCCATCAAAGCCTGACTTTTGTGCTCTCAAAGACGCTTGAGCAAACGCATCAACAATATAGTCGATCTCGTCTTTGGTCATTGCTTTACCGAGTGTTTGAGTCCCTTTTTCAGGAACCTCACTCGGTGCGAAGATCACTCGCTCCCCAAGGTCATACGTGGTTTTCGTACCGCCATAAGCCAATTGCATTACGATTTTAGAATCGTTGTCATGTACCAACTGAGTTAGCTTTTTATACTCCTCGATAAACGAGTCGTTATAAATACCCATCATGCCAGCATTCGGTTTTTCTTCTTCAACGATGTTCGCGTAACCCGTCACGATCAAGCCAACTTCACCTTGAGCTAGCTCTTCATAGATAGCGTAAAGTTTATCTGTCATATGACCATCTTCAGTCGCCATATTTTCCCACGTAGCACTTCTCATAAAACGGTTCTTCAGTGTCATGGTGCCAATGCGGGTTTCTGCAAACAAAGTACTCAAATCTAATCCTCATTTAATCGTGTTACGCCATTGCCCCATCTAGTGTGAGGCTGATTGCGCGGATACTACAGAGAATAAGACAGGCAAAACTTAATCTAGATTAAGAGAGAGGCACTCTCATATAAGAAACAGGCAACATTTACTTAGAATGGAAGTCGTTGAGGACAGAAAACAAAAAAAGCCGTTCAGTGAGACTAAACGGCCTTAAAACTTTTCACTAGATAGGAATGCCTTCAGAAAGCAATACCGGGCTTTTATCCATACTTAACCGTAGGATCAATACATTGATACACTTGCCCGATACTCGCGTCGTTTGCCAGTAAGGTTTCGATAAGACGAGCCACTTCTTGTCGGTAAATCACACCATGCACTTCCACTTGTTGAGAAAGCTCACCGTTACCCGTCGCTTCACCGTCTAACAAGCCACCGGGACGTAAAATCGTGTAATCCAGCGAGCTCGACATTAACCACGCCTCCGCCAACGATTTTTCACGAACGGCGGCGCCGAACCCTTTTCTAGAGCGTTCTGATAGGTACTGCCATGAATCACCACAACCTAAAGACGTCACCAGCACAAAGCGTTTGATTTCATTGGTTTCCAGAGCATCAATCACATGTCGGTGACCAATGTAGTCAACCGGAACATCCGCTCTAAAACTGCCCATACTTGAAACCACCAAGGCCGATTTTGGTAACTCAGCCACCGTCTTTTTCACTTGTTGCTTGTCGGTCGCATCGCAGCTCAGTGTTGTTACGCCAAGAATAGCCAAGCGAGGGTTCTTTTCTGGATTTCTAGCAATCGCAATCACTTCAAAATCTTGCTGATGAAAGTGCTCAACCATTGCTGCGCCCAAGCCACTCCCCGCTCCCCATATAACGACTGTACTCATAAATACCTCAAAAAAATCATGTTGTTCCTAATACTAACGACACAATCTAATCGGTTCTTTCGCTCAGATCAATTAATGCGAATAATTCTCAATATTAAATTTATAAGCGCTTAGCAAAGCAAATCGTACGTCGTCGTTACCATACATTGATGGAGAAGAACTTAGCCGCTCCGATCATCGCAGAGGCGATCAAACAGGGGCATTTTACTATGTAGAAATTGATCTCAAAGAAATCGCTCAAACCGTTCATAGCGAAGGCTTCTTTACCTGGTTGGAGGAAATGTATGAGCCTTTAGATTTCTTGGTTCGCCTTGCCGAAGAGCATGGCGTGATTGTGATGCCAGGTGCGGGATTTGATGCGCCAACGTGGTCCCTGCGCGTCTCTCTCGCGAATCTAGAGGAAGCACAATACGCCAATATCACCAAAGCGATGAATGCGGTAATGCAAAGCTATGTTGAACGTTACCAAGCGGCTTGCTAGCACGGCTTCAACACTAGAAAGAGCCTAGAAAAGCGATAAGTTCTGAGTGTAGATTAACTAAATCAGTGGGCCTACACTCAGTTCTTTTATCTAAGACGATATGTGAGAATAACTATTTGAATTCATAGGTGTAAGAAGCGCCAACACTGTTATTTTCACCGAAGTCATCCTCAGCAAAGATAGTGAAGAAGTTGAATGATTGAGCATCACTCAACTTGTAGCTAGCACCGACGCCAGTCCAGTAACCTGAATAATCATCAGAACCCATTGAACCACCACCAAAGGCCATAATCGACCACTCATCCGTAATCGTTTTTAAGCCAAACGCGCCAATGTAACCACCGTGTGTTGCACTCGGCATCAATACATAGTCAGAGCCAACGTTATCATCATCGAAAACCGCCACTTCGCCATCATTATAACTGTAGCCAGCCATAGGGAAGATTTGCCAACCGAACGGCTCAATGTCGAAATAGCTCAGTGGTATAAACGTACCAATACTGTAGTTGTTCTTGTAAGCATCGTTATCATACTCAGAGCGACTAAAGTTGAAATTGACAATCCCCATAGGCAACAGCCATGAGCCGCCTATTCGCCACTCTTCGCCATCTGCGTTAACACGAGCATTGATCATTCGCGCTTCATCAAGCCCAATAGACCCAGAGAACTGCAGATCTTCGTTATAAGCAACGCCAGCTTTGGTTACGATCTTAGTCGGGTCATCTGGGTGCTTCTCTTCAGCCAAAGTCCCCGTTGAGCCCAGTATTACCGAAGTAACAATTAATAGATTACGTAGTGTCATTAGAAGGTCGCGCTAACACCAACAAAGTGGATGCGGCCATCGAATGAGCCGTTTAGCAAAGTACTACCTTTTGGTCCACTTCGGTTCATATCAACTGAACCCAAATCTGCGTACTCATAGAACACGTCGATCAAGATATCATCCCAATAGGTTGAAGCACCTACCGAGTAGCGATACTGTTCACCTACAGGCAGGTCAACCCATTGCATTGACGGATCATCTTGTGGCGAGGTCTCGTAAGAAAAGCCCGCTTTTAAACGCCAGTCTGAATTCAATTGATAGTCTGCACCAACCGCAAACTTCCACACGTCGTCCCAATCGCGTTCAAGTGGAACACCACTAATTGGGCTTCCAACAACACCAAAATCAAGAACTGTTGTATCCCACTCACTCCAACGATGTAATTGCACACTAGCCAACAAATCGAGTCGTGAGTTAAACGCGTAACTTGCACTAACATCAACAATCTCTGGCAAAGCAAGATCCATAGCTAGAGAGTTAGAAAAATCTTCGACCCCTCTTAACTCATTATTAAACTCGTGCTCGAGTTTAGAACGATAACTCGCTCCAAGCTTTAGCTTATCCGTCGGTGTGTACATGACACCTAAGTTATAACCGTATGCCCAGTCAGTATCTTGTTTTGCTGTAAATCCAGCAACCCCAGAGGTCGACTGCTGAAATGCAGCCCAACTGAATTGCACACCTGCGCCTACTGACCACTGGTCATTCAGCTTATAACTTAGTGATGGGTTCACTTGCATTGCAGTGAGAGTGATATCTTCTAAAAGTGCAGCACCCGCCCATTCACTGCCGTAATCAAGGCTAGAACCGCCAACAGCACCAAGCGCGATACCAAGGTGTAATTTGTCTGTGACTTGATGAGCATGGAACGCACCAAATGAAGGCATGACTGAATGAGCTTTACCATCTGGGTTACCATCGTTGTCTTGATATTTCATCTCAAGATCGAAAGCCATGGTGTTGATGGTCGTCTTACTTTCGCCCATGTGAGACATAGTGGAAGGGTTTGTCCACATCGCTGCTGCAGATCGAGTGTAAACACCGTCGCCAGCACCAGTAGTACCAGCGTTGGCAACGACAGCTTCTTGCAAAAACAGGCCACTTGCGAATGCATTTAAGCTCGTAAAAATTGCAGTGGCAGCTAGAGAGTAAGTAAAAGTTTTGTTCATCAGAGCGCTCATTTAGCCTTAGACATTAAATTGCTCTAAGGTTACCGCAAAGCCCCATAAACAAAGGGAATATCGATTATTCCTGTACAAGCGTTATTTGAACTTTCTTGCTAAGTAAGAGCGTGGCTTATCGGGATGAATTTCACGCTGTGCTGCTATCGCTCGGTTCTTACCTAGCCCAACCTTTATCTGATACCAGGTCTCGTAGAATACAGCCATACCCGGGCTTGACCACCAAGTCTTGTTGTAGAGTTTCTTATTAGCAGCGACAACATCTGGTGACCGATTCGCGCACTCAAGTGCCAAGGCATAGGCTTCAGAGTAGGGGTCTTCAGCAATCTTGGTCACCAACCCATATTCTTTCGCGGTTTCACAGTCGATCACTTTGGCCGTCATCGCCATTTCTAGGGTGTGATCTTTACGCATCAGCTCTCTAAAGGCTATGGCGCCTCCCATGTCTGGAATTAGCCCCCACTTTGCTTCCAGTATCGAGAAGTTCGCATCAGGGCTAGCAATTCTAAAGTCACCGCCACTGACCAATTGCAGACCGCCTCCCCAACACCGACCATGAATCGCAAAAATGACAGGGCATGGAATGTCTCGACAACCCAATGAAAAGCGTTGAGCGGCGTTTGGTAATGTTGGGAGCCATTTAAAAAGAAGCTTCATCGCACCAGATTTACTGGTCAGCAAAGACTTCACATCAAGCCCTGAACAAAAATCAGGTCCCTCGCCCTTCACTATTACAGCTCGAATCTCGGTGTTCTTTTTCAACTTATTGACCATGTTGTTCACGCCTTGGAACATTGCCATATCAATAGCATTCAGCTTATCGGGTCGATTCAACACAACCGTCGCAATTTGGTTTTCATCGATAGAACAAGTAATACGATCGAGGTTTGGCATGGTGGCTACCTTATGAGTGGTCAGACCTTTAGGTTATACATTTTATTAACATATGCCAAACTTGCACATTAAGAAGCGAGACCTGTGTTGCTTAACTCCTCCCCCCTTTACACAAACGACACAAACAAAAAAGCAGTGATGGATCGCCCCACTCACTGCTTTTTTATTCATAGCTTTGATTGCCAGTAGCTTTAAATACCAGTGGCTTTAGGTCATGGGCAAAAGCTATGTTGTTCGAGATTTCAGTAACAAGAAAATGAAATAACTGCCACCAATAATGGAAACCAACGTCCCTGCCGCAAGTTGCGCTGGGAACACCACCACTTGCCCTAACCAATCAGCAAATAACATCAATGCCGCACCAATCAAAAACGATAAGATGATCTGTTCACGAACCAAGTGAGCACCCACCATCGCCGCAATATGTGGAGCCAGTAGACCAACAAAAGCGACCGGCCCCATGGTGGTTGTGACCATCGAACATAAAATCGCGACAATACACAATAGAGCCACATAGGCGATATTGATGTTCAGCCCTCTTGCACTTGCAAACTGACGACCAGTCGCAATTAATGTCACCCAACGACTCAACAGTAAAGCTACGCCAATACAAACGGTGATCACGATAGCCATTATCATTGCAGCTTCAGGTTCAACACGATACGTAGATCCTGCCAACCAAGCCAATAAGGTGTATTTTCCCTCACCCACTCGCGTTAAAGAGAATTGCACCAAAGCTTCCAATACCGCGGTCAGAGAAATACCAGTAAGGATCAATATCGAAGGGGCGAACTGATGCTTCTTGCCAAGAAATAGCAATATACAGAGTGCAATCGCGCTGCCTAAGAAAGCAACCCAAGGGCTTAGCGAATGAATCGAGTATCCCATAAACAGGCTACTGAATATCAACGCCAGAACCGCCCCCGCCGACACACCAAGAATGTCTGGGCTCGCGAGGGGGTTGTAGACGAGTCTTTGCAAAATCACACCCGCCACCGCTAAGCCGCCACCAGCGAATATTGCGGTTAATATTCTCGGCCAGCGAATCGACCATTCAAATGCGTCTGGGATAACAAAATAGCCCAAATCAGAAGATGGCTGTAACAGCGTGCTTAACGCCAACAAACCAAAGATCATCGCGCCCAACAAGAAATAAGCCAAATGTGAAATAGACCTCGGCCCTTTAGGCATCGAGAAAAACATTTGATCTTGAGCAGACATTTGCTTGCGAGCAATAATGATCAAAGCTGGAGCACCAACCACCGCGGTTGCCGTTCCTGTTGGAATCATATCCAAAGACCATTGCGCCAAGAAAATCGCCAAGCTGTCGGTCACACAAAGCAACAGTGCACCTAACACGCAGCTTGCGATGAGTTCAGATTTCGCCTTTAAAAAGCCCAAATGTCTCGCGATGTTTGGCGCAATCAATCCAATAAAACTGATCACACCCACCGAGGTAATCGACACGGAAACCAGCCAAACGCCGATTGCCATTAACACAAAGAAGGTCGTGCCAATATCAAGCCCGCGTGCTGCTGCCCCTTCATTGCCAATAGAAAGCAGAGTCAAAACTCTTGGAGCCAACAGGAAAATAGCAAAGATTGGCAGTAACTTAGGCATAAGCCAAAGCACTTGTTCCCAACCGTTCTGTCCGAGATCACCAGCTCCCCATACAAACAGGTTCTGCGCGTACTGGTCGTTAAGCAAAATAATCGCAGTCGCGAATGCGCCCAGCAGTAAGTTAACCGCCATGCCCGCCAAAACAATCGGTAAACCGCTCATGTTTTTGATGCCAACAATCGAAACAATCAGACCCATTGCAAGCAGCGCGCCTATCAGCGCAAACCAAACCGAATATTGAGCAACCAACATCGGCGCGACCACATTCAGAATGACCAGACCAAGCCATGCCCCTGATGATGTACCGAGTGTAAGCGGAGACATCATGCGGTTTTGCGTTAACTGTTGGAACAAACTACCTATGGTGCCGAGTGTTCCACCAACCAGAATCGCCATCACTAAACGAGGTAAGTTGACATAGATTAATGCCATCAACTCGAATGAATCATCAACCATTGAGTTGAATGTAGCGATGTCACTGATCTGTGAGGCTTGTTGAAGCAACTCACCAATAGGGCCAAATTCCGACTGCCCTAACCATAAATGAATAAGGGCGGCGATAAATAACGCCGCTCCCATCATCAAACCACTGGATTTCATTACTGCTCCGCTAGCGTCAACAACGATTGCGCCATAGCTTCTGCGTTATACAAAATAGACATAGCACCGCCGTAGCTCCAACTTGCTGCTACAGGGCTAAATTGACCATCGCGAACAAAGGGCATGCTCTTCCAAACCGGAGAGCGATCTAACTTGTCTTGATATGGGAAAGGTTCAAAGTACAGCGCAATGCCACCCTTAACGTTCTTAAGCTCAGTCATACGCTTTTGACTGATGCCCCACTGACTCACAGGAAGATCCATCGCATTTTCGAAGCCTAGCTGCTCAAGCGCATATTGAGGAATCGAGTTATCACCGTAAATGTAAACCGAATTAGTACTCGCAAACCGGAAAGATGTCACTTTCGGCTTGTCTCCCGGATACGCTTTATCTAGTGCAGCCTTAAGAACATCAAGACGCTCATCCATCGCAGCGAGTTTCTTGTTCGCTTGTTCTTCTTTACCAAGCAATTGGCCTATCTTCTTGAAGTTCTCAATAGCAGCTTCAGCATTACTGTGCTGTTCGCTGTATGTTTGGTAGTAAAGCACGGGGGCGATTTCAGAAAGTCGTTCATGAAGATCTTTCTGGGGTGAAGCGATAAGAATCACATCAGGGTTGAGCTTCTTAAGTGCAGAAAAGTTAGGTTCAGTTCGAGTACCAATATCCGCCACGCCTTCTGGTATCGCAGGTTGCACAACCCAATCGCTATACCCTGCAATATCAGGCGCTGCGACGGGGGTTATACCGAGTTCAATCACTTGTTCAGCAATGTCCCAGTTCAGTGCTGCCACTCTAACGGGTTGCGCTTCAAGGGTTTTAACCCCCTCGCTGTCTTCAACTTGGTAATTAGCCATTGCATTAAACGATAAAGCACTCGCTAACATCGTTAGAACGAGTTTTGTATTCATATTTTTTACTTTAGAAAAATGAGAAGCTATTGATTTTAAGCTCATATATTTGCCTACTTAATCTAAATTCTATATTTCTTCAAACGACAAAAGCAGCCTTGTGAGGCTGCTTTATTAAGACTCTAACTTAGTTAGAACTCGTAGTTCACGCTTAGCTCTACAGACTGCTCAGCACCGAACCAACAGTTCGATTGGTCGTAACACGCGTAATATTCTTCGTTGAAAATATTGTTCACCGCTAGGTTAGCAGTTGCACCAGATAGTGTGTCGCTGGCTGCGCCTAAATCATAACCCACCGACAAATCAACAACCGTGTAAGACGGTACTTTGCCTTGCGTGTTGCTTGCATCCATTTGCATTTCGCCTACGTAACGAGCGCCTGCACTGAATCGAGAACCCGCTAGCATGCCGTTAAATACGTTGTAGTTAGCCCACACATTAGCCGTATGTTCCGGTACATAGATCGGTGTCGTACCCTCTAAACCGTTACTAGAGTCTTCAGTGATTTCCATGTCAACATACGTGTATGCAGCCGCAATATCGAAGCTTTCTGTCGCGAACCAACGTCCTGATAGTTCCGCACCTTGCGATACCACTTCACCCACTTGGATTCTTGGGCCATAAACGTTAGTCGGGTCTGTCATCAACATGTCTTGCTTAACGATATGGAATAAAGAAACCGTTGCTTCTTTCGACATATCGTCAGACAGGTATTTCACACCAATCTCTGCTTGTTGTGCGTTCTCTGGATCAAACTCATTGCCTGATTTATCAACACCCGGAGCTGGTTCAAAGCTCGTCGCATAGCTTGCAAACGGTGCTAAACCATTATCAAACTGGTACAAACCACCTAAACGGTAAGTGAACTGCTTGTGATCAGATTCATGGGCGTAGTAATCACTCTCAGATTTGTAGTGATCAAATCGCGCACCGGCAATCAGTACTAATGCATCCAGACGAACTTGGTCTTGAACGTAGAACCCCAGCTGGCTTGACGTCGTGTCATCTAGATATTCACCCGTCTTAGTCACATCACTGCGGTCTAGTAGATCATTGTTCGGATTCAATGGATCAAAGCTATTAAACCCGCTGCCATTCGCACTGTACGATGAGTAGTTAACATTACCGTCTAGATCTTGGTAATCGATACCAAGCAACAAGTTATGCTCTACTGAGCCAACATCCACAATACCGCTCAATTGGTTATCAATAACAAACCCTTTAAAGCTCTCATCGGTAGAGTACAAGTAACGATCCAGCTGATTAGGTGTGCTTGGGTCGTAACTCACATGATAAGTGTTCTCTTGGTATAAGGAAGCATCGGTATAGCGAGCGTTCTGTAGGAATGTCCAATTGCTATTAAACTCATGGTTGATTTTATAGCCGACCATAAGAACTTCACGCTCAAATTTGCTCCAGTTCTTGTCACCCATAGAAACCGATGGATCGCTTGCTTTCAACACGTCTAGTGGCATTGACGAGTTGATACCCATTGAAGGATCATTTTGGTAGTACAGGTTGAAGTTAATCAACGTACTGTCTGTTGCTTGCCAGTCCACAGAAGGAGCAATTAGGTAACGCTCTTCTTCTGCATTATCAACTTGACTGTCCTGCTTACGAGCAAGTGCGATCAAACGGTAAGAAAAATCGCTATCACCAAACTGACCAGTAGTATCGATCGAAGCTTCTTGTAAATTACGTGAGCCTGTCGCAACGCCAACTTTAGTCGACGGTTCCGTTTGTGGCGCTTTAGCGATCATATTCACCATACCACCCGGTGGCATCGCGCCATAAAGTACAGAAGTAGGCCCTTTGAAGATCTCGACTTGCTGCATTGCAATCGGATCTATCTGTGGTTGTAGGTTCCAACCATTTAAGAATTGAAGCGAAAGACCATCGTAGTAGTTAACGTTATTCGTGCTAAAACCACGAATGGAATAAGAGTCAAACATTGCTACCGAGCTACCACGGTTTTCAGTTACAACACCCGGTGCATAACGAAGGGCTTGATTCAGAGATTGAACACCACGTTGCTCTAACTGTTCTTCACCAATAACGGTAATACCTTGAGGCGTTTCTTCTGGCTCAAGTGCCGACTTAGTCGCGGTATTACGATACGCTTTGCCCATAATTGTGACAGTTTCTACATTCGAATCTGCCGCTGTAACGGTTTCTTCCGCCAACGCTTGCGCTGAAAATGCAGTGAGCAATGCAACTGCAAGTGATGAATACTTAAAACGAGTGTGAGTGGTCATGATTCCCTCGGTACCAATGCTTATTGTAAATAGTAATAAATCTCATTTGCATTGTATGTATCTATAAAAGGGATAATTAACAATTTGGTGCAAGTTCACAAAGAACTTGGCCGATTTATAACGAAAAAAGGTCAATTGATGATTAAAAACACAATTGACCTTATTGAGTAAGAGGCTTTACAAAGAATACGTAAAACACAGATATGACTACGATTTAATAATGGGAACCCAGTATTCCATAACTGCATCTGTGGCATGAGCTTGATAGGCTAATGGGTATACTTCGAGCTCATAACCATCGACACCTCGATAGCCAGAACTCGGTAGCCAGTTAAGTACAAACCAACTCAGAGTGTGTCTAAGGTTCTCAATCGGACCACAGTGTTTGACCACGGCATAGGTTTGCTTTGGAATGGTTAATACGTCTAACTTATCAGAGATAATGCTCGGCAATTGAGGAATTGAAATCTCATCATTAAGCTCTACTCCCGCCCAATAGTGAATATTGGTACCATCAAAGCAAGACTGAGTAAGGTCAATAACACCAATAAACTGAAGTGCGTTATCGTCTGGCTGGCTCACTTCGTCTTCCAAGCGCGACCACAATTGAGGGACTTTCTCTGCAAAATCTTGTGTCAGTGAAAACAAGCCACTTATTTCTGAGGTAATACCTTTAACAAGGAATGACTCTCTCTCATCAATGCGTACCTCAACAAAACTGAGTGGGCCGTTATCAGCAGCGCTTACCGTTTCAGATACTTGTATCGGTTTTCTAAGCCCTGCTCTTTTGCCCGCTTTTCTATACTGACTGGGGCTGGAGCCAAACATCTGCTTAAAAGAACGACTAAAGCTAATTTCTGAATTGAATCCGAGTTCAAGTGCGATATCGATCACTCGCTTTTTGCTGTCCAACAGTTCTTCAGCCGCTTGGCTTAGCTTTAGCTCCCTCACGTAGTTTGCCACGGTCAGTCCCGTTTCAGCTTGAAACACTCTTTGCAGCTGCCAGCGAGACCAACAGCTCTGTTTCGCAATATCTTCTAGCGATAGTGCCGAGCTAAGGTTCGCATGGATATAAGCCAATACGCGGCTGATACGGTCAAATGCAGGAGTGTTCATAGTCACGCTTTTATAATCTCGATAGTGGTAACAATTAAGTCTATACAGGAATACTTTTTAACATTTAAAGCGACTTTTATCACTCAATAATGGCCAAGGCGTATTCAATTTATAAATTTTTCAAGCCAAGAGTTCTCTGAAGAGATGCACCATTTTGTATGGTTATCGTCAATGAGGTTCGCTATGATAACGCAACTGATTATCATTTAATGGTTTAAAATGCTTTCCCAGCTGCACAATATTGCCACTCGTCGCAGAGCCCCCTCCCTGCACCAGAAAATCTTCGCTTACTCAAAACAAATAACGCCTTATCTAAGCGGAAGTTATGGCTCTCTGAGCAGCAAAAGCATCGCAATGACAAACGATAAGAGCCATATCGAGATCAAACGTGTTTACGATGGATTAGCGGAAGATCACACAGAAGCAGGCAAAGCTTATTGGTTAACCCGAACTTGGGATCTAGTCTGCTGGCAACCCATCTATGTGACCTTCATTTCTATCTACGGCCTTCACTCGCTGCCTGATATTAAGAATATCGGTCAGTTTAGGTACAAAGAGTTCGTCGCAGGATACCGATTCTTTAATGGTGATCATCAACACGGCTCACCTGAGGAATTGATACCTAAAGCGGGCGAAGCCATACTTGCACTTACTGAGTTTTATCGCAGCCAAATAAGTGAATGGACACGCATCCGCCCTGGCTTTACTAACCATTTGTTGGCGGATCTACTGTTAGGCAGTCTGATCAAATTACAGCAACATGAGCCCAGCCTGACCAACGAATACATCACTACACAAGCTAAGCTTTGGTTAGAAGCATGCCAATTACCTGAGAGTCACTTAGACAGCCTAGAGGTCGATTCCGATTCTGGAATGCTTAAACTGATTAGAGTCAGCTGCTGCCTAGTCTACAAATGCGACTCCGGTAAATATTGTGACGATTGTCCTAGACACCCAAACAACAAGAAAACCGTTTAATTTCACCATCTATTTTTAAAGACCAGTAAAGCTGCTTTTAGAGACTAATAAGGCTGCTATTATTGAGCAGCTTTATTGGTCTAGAGACAGGACTTACATGTTTCAGCTTTCAAACATCAAAATCGTTCGTGATGATCGAACCATTCTCTCAATTGACGAGCTTTCCATCCCGACCAATGAGCTTACGGTAGTTCTTGGTCACAATGGCTCTGGTAAATCGACATTGGTTAACTTGCTTTCAGGACAGATGTCACCAGACTACGGCACTGTTGAATTAAACAACGCATCTCTTTCTTCATTAAAAAGCAAAGACTTAGCAAAGAGGATTGCGTATTTGCCGCAAAAGCTCCCAGCTTCTGCAGGCTTAACAGTGGAAGAACTGGTTCGTTTAGGGCGATTCCCTTGGCGAGGCGCGTTAGGTCGTTGGAACTCTGAAGACAAATCCATCATCCAACAAGCGATGGAGAGAACAGGCGTTGCTCAGTTTTCACAGGCGTTAGCGGACGATTTATCCGGCGGTGAACGCCAACGTGCATGGGTTTCTATGTTGCTTGCTCAACAATCACCGGTATTGATCCTCGATGAGCCAACATCAGCACTGGATGTTCATCACCAATTCCAACTGATGGGTTTACTGTCTGAGCTGAACAAAAAGGAAGACGTTGGTGTTATCGTGATTCTTCACGACTTGAACCTTGCACTGCGCTACGCAACACACATCGTTGCTCTGAAGAAAGGTCAGATTGCCTTTGAAGGCAGCGCCGATAAGTTACTTGATGAACAAGCACTGTCTGCACTGTATGAGTCCCCGATCAGACTGATCGACCACCCGGTTCCAGCCAAAACAGCCGCAAGCGAGAAAGTCGCCGTGGTCTGCGAATAGCCAATATTCTGGCAATTTAAACCAAAACGCTGAACATTAAAAAGGCCATTGAAATTCATCACTTCAATGGCCTTTTTAATTTGAGTTCGCTAGCTAATTTGACTAGCTAAGCTGTGCGTCTCTGGCTTCTTGGCTACTAAAACCTCGAAGGATATTAAACAACGTAATCACAGTGAATAACGCAATGACCAGTGATAAATGCCATGCCTCTCCTAGGCCAAGCTTAACCAGCCCCATACTGACAATCGAAGACACAACCATTTGACCACCGCCCGACATCGCAGCCGCCGCGCCTGCATTCTTCTTGTAAGGCAGCATCACCAAAGCTTGAGCACAAGGCAGCGCAATACCATTACCGAGTATCATTAAAAACTGACCAATCATTAGATATAAAGGCTCAAGTGGGCAAAAGAAAAGCCACAACGCAGCTGAGATGTGTAGCACAGGCGTGCATAACAGTGTTTTCTTATTGCCTAATATTGGGCGGATACGGTTACACAAGCTGGTACCACCTAGCATACCCAATGCAGGTATCACCGCCCACATCGCGTACTCGTCAGACGTCATGCCGATCTGGTTCTGCATGATAAACGGCATCACCGACACAGTGGTGATCATCAAACTAAAATTAAGCCAGCCAATGCTTGCAAAGCTCATAAAGTAGCGAGAAGTGAGTAGCTCTTTGTATTGCAACGCCATTTTCTTCGGTGAGGGAATCGCTGAGAACTGAGTGACGGTTTCTTTGAATTTGAACGCCAATACCCCCCAAGCCAATGAGACATACCCAAGTAACGAGATGAATACCATACTCCAGCCAAAGTGGAAGTTGATAAACCCACCGATAACAGGCGCAATCAGGGGAGTAATAGACGCTACCATGGCGATATAAGACATCGCCAATGGTAAGTCAGATCCGCTGAATCTATCTCTTGTGGAAGCGCGAGCAAGCACCGCACAACAACCTGTTCCTAAACCTTGCAGGAATCGACCCAGTACCATACTGGTAAATGAATGGCTGAAGAAGATGATCATCAACAGGCCAAGCATGGCGAGCAACAAACCACTCAGCAGCACTTTTTTACGCCCTAGAGCGTCTGAAATAGGTCCATAAATAAACTGAGATGGACCAAACCCCAACAAATACACACTCACCAGAAGCTGAGCTTGCTCTAGCGAGACATCAAAATCCTTCGCGATCCAAGGTAAAGACGGAAACACCAAACCCATACTGAGTTGGCCGATACTGATGACCAAACACGCCAGTAAGATCGACTTAAAATCAAATCGACGGCTCATGATGTGGTACACGTAGTTAAAAGGCTTGGAATATCAACCAAACAACATTGAGGTGTAAAAAATAGAGAGAATGTTGCAGGTGTGGTATTCATGGTGCTCCGAAAGGATCAATTAGAGTATGGCAGGGTAAACATACGTGAGCTTGTATAATCATACAATACTGACTGAACTAAATATGTGAATAGTCACTTTTCACACTCCTTAACTTTCCGCCTGTCGCTGACACACGCTAGACTAACACTAGATCGTAATACTGAAGGGACTTCAATGAACACTTATCACCGCATTCTCTCCTCTGCTTTGGCACTTATTGTGTCTGGTCCCCTTGCCTCAACAACGGCTTTTGCTTGGCAAGCTGAGAAGATCACAGACGGTCTCGTAATCCCATGGGGTCTAGCTTATGTCAATGACGATTCTATGCTTCTCACAGAAAAAGCAGGCGTTATTAAACACATTGATTTAAAAACGGGTGACCAGAGCACGCTGTTCAGGCTCCCTAATATATGGGCAAAAGGACAAGGTGGTCTGTTGGATATCACGCTATCACCTTTCGAAGAAGATAAGTTCTATGTTACCTACAGTAAAGACGTCGATGGCGAAGGCGTAACGACACTCGCTTCTGCTACATACACAGGCAATGAAGTGTCCAATTGGCAAGATGTGTTTGTTTCCAAGTCGAGAACTGACACAGGTCGTCACTTTGGGAGCCGCATTACCTTTGACGATAGTCACCTGTACTTTTCCATTGGCGACCGTGGTGACCGAGACAACGGTCAAAACACCCTAACTCATGCTGGTTCGATATTGCGCCTGAATGCTGACGGGAGCACACCAAGCGATAACCCATTTGTAAATAACGACAAGGTTCTCGACGAGATTTGGAGTTTCGGTCACCGCAACCCACAAGGACTTTTCTATGATTTCCCAAGTCAAAAGCTTTGGTCTATTGAGCACGGCCCTCGTGGCGGTGATGAAATTAACCTAATAAAAGCAGGAGCCAACTACGGGTGGCCTGTCACATCACATGGTAAAGAGTATTGGGGCCCTATCAGCGTTGGTGATTCGGAAACCAAAGAAGGCATCGAAGCGCCTAAAAAGGTCTACATCCCCTCAATTGCACCTGGCAGCTTAGTGGTTTATCAAGGGAATAAGTTTCCTGAACTCAAAGGGAAACTGTTAGCGGGGGCACTTAAGCTTACTCATATCAATGTGGTGACGGTCAATGAACAAGGTGAGGCAATAAAAGAAGAGCGCCTACTAGAAGAGTTAGGTGAACGAATAAGAGACATAGAAACTTCACCAAACGGGGACATTTATTTTAGCACTGACAACGGCAACCTTTATCGACTGAAAAAGTAAGAATAGCTCCTATACGAGAAGACAATATTCGACAATGATTTTATAAATGAAGCCGTTAAATACTGGGGTTCAAAGCAGTTTAACGGCTTTCTTGTCTCAAAGCAGAACGTACCAAAACCGTGCAACGACTCTAATTTTGTCATCAAACATACCTATGTTTTTCACAAAAACGACAAGAAATCACCATACAACTGTAACTACATGATATTTAAGGAATGCAAAGTTTGACTACCTCCAAGTTTCTGCAACCTTTCCCTATGTATTCGATTGACTATCCCCTGATTTGATTTAGACTCGATTCCGGCTAGAAAGAAAGTTCTTTGTATATAAACATTTCGTTGGATTACTAGTAACCCCGTTGTGTTGTACGCAATAGCAATAAACTTTTCCACGCTATCAGTGCCACAATTGGCTCACTATAAAAATTAATTTTAGGGATAACATCATGTCTAACACAGTTACTGGTACAGTAAAATGGTTCAACGAAACTAAAGGCTTCGGTTTCATTCAACAAGAAAACGGTCCAGACGTATTCGCACACTTCTCTGCAATCACTGGCGAAGGTTTCAAAACTCTTGCTGAAGGCCAAAAAGTTGAGTTCGTAGTATCTCAAGGTCAAAAAGGCCCACAAGCTGACAGCATCAAAGTACTTTAATTTAGTATTTTAAAGCTTTCTAAAAATAGCCAGCCTCTGCTGGCTATTTTTTTACCCGGCCAATCGTTTGAGTGACAATTAAGACAAGGCATTATGCGCTGAGACCAAACCATAGCCCGGAGAACAAAAAACCAAACGAAAACCTCTGGTCAAAGCCGTCTATCAACCATATCAATCGCAGTCAAAGCCGCTACTAGGTCGAAGCTCCTTTATCTAACATCTAAAGTTCACCTCAATATTCATCACTTAACCACCACGTAAAACTAAGCCTAGTTCATTACATTTGGTCGCCAGCACAGTAAAAATATTCGACCACCCTCACAACTCACTCAAAGGTAGGAAATCAGCATATGGGCGGCTGTTTGTTTGTACTTGCGCTCACTTTAATCCCTGCCTGTTATTCCTAGAAAACCTAGAAAATTGTACTGAGGATACGAATATACAACGAACGTTATACATGTATGTTAAAAATTAAGCACTAAGCATTCATTTTATAAATTCATCTTCAATCAACACATTAATCTTGATATGCTACCAGGTGAATAACTGAATAAAAACATCAATAAAATGAGTGCATTAGTATGAAAAAAACAATATTTACCCTTTCTATTACCGCTTTATTTTCAGTCGCCGCTGTTGCTGCAGACTCTATGTTAGGTGAACCTAGAGAACTTTTGCCAAATGAAGATATCAAGAGTTTTTCAATGGTAGATCTTAACGGTGACAACATTGAGGAGCTGGTTTTCGTTACTGAAAGTGGTCAACTAAAATATTCGCCGCTGACTGGCCTTGGACAGGGTTTGGTTGATTCTAGTGCTTATCAGCGCTTTAGAGACCGCCGTGGGTCGTATACCATGAATATCTCGCTGAAAGGAGGTAGAAGCTCAAATCCGAAACTCGGCGTATTAAGAAATAGTATACTTGGCATATCTTTCAATTCAGGCTACATGTGCGAGGCTAGAATGTCTTTAAAAAATAATAAAATCGTCGCTAAAGACAGTTCATTCTATGATGCAGCCTATGAAATAACATATATTTCTGATGATTACATAGCAGGAAAAGTGAGATGCTCAGGTCCCAGTGGTTTAGAGCAAAATGAATTCGTGCCATTTACAGCGACACGTAATTAATATTAGTTAAGAATAACCTAGACTTACCAAGAAGTGTCAATACCTTCAATGTTGACACTTCGTGTTTACTTATACTTCTGCAATTCTTTTGTATGACTCGGGGGCGATCACTTCTCAGTCACATAATCGTTAAACGCTCACGTCATAACCACCTAAGTTGACCCCGTGTTCTTCATTGTTAGTTCACCACAAGTGCTTAAAATAATTATGGTGTAACGAAAGCCTCATCTTGCTAGCCAACTGCTCTACTTCGTTTATACTAGGCGCAACTTACCTATAGGCTGTGATTTCAAAAAACGCATTGGTACAGCTATAGTACACCTAATCCGATTGGAACCCTTACATCATATGGCCCTCAAACCGACAATCTACAAGTTTCGTATCTCTTTAACTGATATGAACCGCGACTATTACGACTCTTTTAATCTAACGATTGCACAGCATCCTTCTGAAACAGAACAGCGTATGATGGCTCGCATCATGGCTTTTTGTATCAATGCTTCACCGGAGCTTCAATTTACTAAAGGGTTGTCGACTATCGAAGAACCTGATTTGTGGCAAAAGTCTTTAGATGACCAGATCCTTGAGTGGATCGATGTGGGCGAACCAGACGCTGAACGTGTTAAGAAAGCCACTCGCCTATCAAAGTCTGTTCGTGTGTTCAGCTTCAATACTAAATCAAACGTTTGGTGGGAGCAGAACAAAGGTAAATTCGGTTACCTTAAAGCCCAAATTGTTCGTCTAGACAATGATGGTATTGAGCAATTAGCTGCAATGACAGAGCGCACCATGGACCTTTCAGTTATGCTGACGGGCAACTCTGCATTCGTGAATAGCGACACGCAATCAGCTGAAGTAACGTGGGAAGAGCTACAGAGTAATGACTGAGCTTCCAACCAGTAATCAGCAAAAGCTTGAAGCAAACCAACAAGCTAAAACCAGACTTCACGTTTGTTTGAAGGAGTCTGGCTTAGATTCGGTAACGGCGATTGCGACAGGTTTCGAGAAAGAGCTCTCGTCTTTTATTGACGAAAACCACGCTCTGTTTAAACACGCTTGTGAGAATAAGCCTGATAATTCTGCACGTCAGACACTGCTTGGCCTACTGACCAAAGAGCATATCGATGCCAGCTATCGTTTTGAGAGTAATAAAGACGCTAGCGAAGCGATGCAAAGTGTCTTCGACAATACGGTAGGCAGTGAGCATGGCGACAAGTTTCAAAACTCTAGCTCTCAGCAGTTAAAGTTAGTGACACATTTATGGTTGTTCATTCAAGGTCGACTAGGTATGGATTACAGCCTAGCCAATGATCACGCAGCAGCGACTGCCAAACTGCTGTCTCGCTTATCAAGAAGCACAGATGATGAAATCCGTGTTGACTTCATGGCAAGTTTTTACGATGGCTTGAACATCTACCAAGCAGAGAATAAGCCGTCCGGTTTTGTTCATAGTTTAAAGCGTTTGTTTAACCTGTCATAAGCACCCCACCAGCTAAAATCAAATTTGCGCTTTGCACTGTGTAGAGCGCATCTCTTTCCAACCATTTTTCCCACTATGACCTCTGAGCATGAGATTCCCTACTACGCTCGTTCCTCGTTATAGGGAATGACGGGGTTATGTGCTCAAACGTATTGAGTGCGTTTCACACAGACACTTTCACCACTGTTCTCAAGATTTATCTGAATAAACTCGCCGAAATTCTCCGTCACCCTCAACATACTCTTGAGTCAAATCCCTTAATATCCTCTGTCATCCCCGAGAAGGAGGGACGACTGAGTCGGGGATCTCATACCGAACCATAGATACAAAAATAGATTCCCTACTACGCTCGTTTCTCGCTTTAGGGAATGACGGGGTTATGTGCTCAAACGTATTGAGTGCGTTTCACACAGACACTTTCACCACTGTTCTCAAGATTTATCTGAATAAACTCGTCGAAATTCGACGTCACTCTCAACATACACTTGAGTCAAATCCCTTAATATTCTCCGTCATCCCCGAGAAGGAGGAACGACTGAGTCGGGGATCTCATACAAAGTAGAAAACTACGCAGACAAACATATTCCCTACTCACTCATTCTGCACTCTCGATAATGACCACATTCGTAGTCATTGCCATTAACTTTTCTACAAGCACAAAAAAGCCCCGCTGATTGCGAGGCTTAGAATCTTGTTTGCCGACTTACAGAGGCTAAATCGTGTTTATCACATCACCAGAGATTAACGTAGACCGTGCAAGAACTCGTGACGTGTCGCTGGGTTAGATTTGAAGATACCGCCCAGTGCTGTAGTGGTGGTTTCACTGGTTGCGTCCATTACACCGCGTGATTTCACACAGTAGTGAACCGCATCCATGGTTACAGCAACATCTTCTGTTTCAAGCAAGGTTTGCAAAGCGACAAGGATCTGCTGAGTCATACGTTCTTGAACTTGTGGACGCTGTGCAAAGAAGCGCACGATACGATTGATCTTAGACAGACCAATGATTTTACCACGAGGGATGTAAGCGACTGCAGTCTTACCATCAATCGTCACTAAGTGGTGCTCACAAGTACTGGTCACGGTAATGTCTTTTACACGTACCATCTCACGAACGCCCATCTTGTTTTCAATTACGGTAATTTTAGGGAAATTTGCGTAATCTAAACCAGAGAAAATCTCATCCACATACATTTTAGCAATGCGGTGTGGTGTTTCTTCCAGGCTATCATCCGTAAGATCAAGTTCGAGTAGAGTGAGAATCTCACGCATATGGTGCTCGATTCGTTCCTTTTTCTCTTCTCGGCTAACCTGGTTAGGACTCATTGGCGTCTCTAAACCGCGGCTTGCTAGCGCATCTTTAACCAACTTCGCTGATTCGCTAAGACCTGACATTGAACTTCCTCTTTTGTTACCCCTTCTGGATGGCAAACAAGGATACTCGGAATTTTGAATAAATACACCCATATTTTAAGGGAGGTCATTATTTACGGGGGCTAAACTGTGCTAAAGTGGCCTCAATTTCGTTGACGAAAAGCGTGTTTTAATCATTATTGAACCACCATTGCCAACCACAAAATCAAAACAATAACGATCAAAGGATTTCAATTATGGGCTGTTGCGACGCTCCGGGCTTAATGCCAATTGAAGAAGCACTAGATAAGCTGCTGTCACCAATCAAACCTATTCAAACGACTCTAACTCTGCCATTGGCAGATGCTTTGGGCTACGTTCTTGCTGAAGACATACTCTCCCCTATTTTTGTACCTCCTTTTGATAACTCAGCAATGGACGGTTACGCGCTACGTTTAGCAGACCTAGAGAACGGTAAAGTACTGCCATTAGCGGGTAAATCTTTTGCGGGTCAGCCGTTTGAAGGCGAATGGCCAGCAAACACCTGTATTCGCATTATGACAGGCGCTAAAATCCCGGAAGGTTGTGATGCAGTCATCATGCAAGAAAATACTCGTGAAACCGATGCAGGTATTGAGATTCAGCAAGACGACATCAAGCTGAACAATAACATTCGTCCTACCGGTGACGACATTAAGCAAGGTGACATCGTTCTTAGCCGCGGTGAACGTTTAACGCCTCGTGACATTCCAATGATCGCTTCACTTGGTGTGAGCCATGTGATTGTTGCACACAAACCGAAAGTCGCTTTCTTCTCTACTGGCGATGAGCTAAAACCGCTAGGTCAGCCTCTTGAAAATGGTCAGATCTACGACAGCAACCGCTACGGTATCAAACCACTGATTGAAGCGTTTGGTTGCGAAGCCATTGACCTAGGTATTATCCCTGATTGCCCTGCAACACTTAAAGAAACCTTTGTAAAAGCGCAAGAATTGGCAGACGTAGTTGTCACTTCTGGTGGCGTAAGTGTCGGCGAAGCGGATTACACCAAAGACATTCTCGAAGAGCTTGGCGAAATCGGCTTTTGGAAATTAGCAATCAAACCAGGTAAACCATTCGCATTTGGTGAGCTAGACAACGCTTGGTTCTGTGGCCTACCGGGTAACCCAGTGTCTGCAATGATGACGATGTACGTGTTAGTTCAACCTATGCTGGCTAAACTTGCCGGTCATACTGCGTGGACAGCGCCAGAATCTATTCCTGCAACGACTAAGTCTGCATTCAAAAAAGGCCCTGGCCGTACTGATTACCAACGTGGTATCTACTCGATTGAAAACGGTCAATTTGTCGTAGAAACAACAGGTAACCAAAGCTCTGGCGCTTTCCGCTCAATGAGCTTAGCAAACTGCTTTGTGGTACTAGAGCGCGAACGTGGTCGTGTTGAAGTTGGTGAAACGGTTCAGATTCAACTGTTTAACTCGACGCTTTACTAACGAGGCTTGCTCATGGAAATTTTGTCTGATGCGGAAATGCTTCGCTATAACCGCCAGATCATTCTCAAGCAGTTTGATTTTGAGGGTCAAGAAGCGCTGAAACAGAGCTCGATTTTGGTGTTAGGTGCAGGTGGCTTAGGCTGCGCCTCTGCTCAATACCTTGCGACTGCAGGCATTGGTAAGCTGACATTGATCGACGATGATATTGTTGAGCTTTCAAACTTGCAACGACAAGTGCTTCACACCGATGCTGATATTGGTAAGAAGAAAGTCGTTTCAGCCGCTGAATCATTACAGGTGTTAAACCCACACCTTAGAGTTGAAACGGTCGACCACAGACTTGATGACGAGGCACTAGCAAAGCTCATTGAAGCGCATTCGTTAGTACTTGATGCCAGCGACAACGTTGAAACGCGCAATCAATTGAACCGCTTATGTTACGCATCTAAAACGCCTTTAGTTTCTGGTGCTGCGATTCGCATGGAAGGTCAGATTAGCGTATTCACTTATCAAGATGACAATGCACCTTGTTACCAGTGTTTGAGCGCTCTGTTCGGCAACGCAGCACTAAGCTGTGTTGAAGCTGGTGTGATGGCGCCTGTTGTTGGCATGGTGGGCGCGGCTCAGGCTTTGGAAGCGATCAAAGTTATCGCTAAATTTGGACAACCAAAACAAGGCAAACTTTTGATTCTCGATGCCATGTCTCACAGCTGGCGTGAGATGAACTTAATGAAGATGCCTAACTGTTCGGTGTGTGGATAGACTAAACCATATCCCCCTATCGAGAACCTAAGCCTTGACGATAAGTCAGGGCTTTTTTATGTCTGAAGTTTAGCTTCTACTCAAGGTTATCAAATTGAAATAGTTATTAAGAGATTAGTTTCATTTGAATTCTCATTTTGAGAAAACAACAAAAACTTGAATCATCAAAAATAAAAAGCATTAAAATCAACAGCTTAAAAATGGCACATTACTTGATTAAGTATCTAGACCTTCCATCACAAGGATGTAGATATGAGAATTACAACGTTAAGTTTGCTATTAAGCGCGCCACTGGTCGCCAACGCAGCGCCATTCGATACTTGCCCGAGTAAGGCATACCTCTTTCAATCCACCCCCGTTGAAGTTTGGGGCGTTAACCTAGTGACTGGTTCAACGACCCTTCTCGAAGACGACACGGGGATGAACGCTAACATTAACGGTGTCGGTTTTGATTTCGAAGACAGATACATATACGGTTATGACACCACCAACAAACGTTTGGTGCGCCTAGGCAAGGATTTCCAAGCAGAAGTCATCAACACCAGTGGACTGCCAACAGACCATACCTTCTATGTGGGTGACGTTTACGATCATGTTTACTACCTGTACCGCACTGGTAAAGGGCTGTTCACGGTTGATCTATCGCCTTTAGATACCGATCCAAATGCGACAGTTACCGTTAACAAAATTGTAGGCAGCCCAGCAACTGTCAAATTGACTGATTTCGCTTTCCACCCAAGCGATGGCTCTCTATATGGTATCGATAATAACTCTGGTGGCTTATACAGCTTCAACCCTACAACTGGTGCCGAAACCTATATCGGCGATACCGGAGAAACAGGGACATTCGGCGCAGGTTATTTCGATGTAAACGGCTACTACTACGTATCTCGAAATCAAGACGGTAAAATTTACCGAATCAACCTATCTCCCGACAACGCTGCCAATATCGCAGCAGGTATTGTTCCAGCCGATGAATTTGTACCGAATGGCCCAATTTCTGGTCAAAACGATGGTGCTCGTTGTGCCAACGCACCTGTTGTTGATGAGGATTCAAACATCGACTTCGGTGACGCGCCAGACAGTTACCTAACTCTACTAGCGAGTAATGGCCCTCGACATGAACTCGATGGTGTCACATGGTTAGGGACAAATGCACCAGATGCAGATCTGGATGGATACGTTTCTCCACAATCGGATGAAAGCGTCGGCATTGATGACGAATGGACGAATGGTGGTATCGGCTTCGTAACCGCACTTGAATCTGGCCTCGATTCGAAGGTAATTATTGAAGCTTCAACAACGGGCTATCTTTCAGCTTGGATAGATTGGAACCAAGACGGTAGTTTCGACGGCGCCAACGAACAAGTCTTTACCGACTACTTATTGGCGGCCGGTGAGAACGACTTATTCTTAAATGTCGATATTAATGCCTTAACAGGTACCACTTGGGCTCGATTCAGATTCAGCCAACAAACTAACCTGAGCTACTTTGGCGGTTCTACCTCTGGTGAGGTGGTCGATATTCAAGTCGATGTTCTTAATGATGGTGCAACGGCTCGTTACTTCCCAAGTGCTTCTGGCTACGCCACCCTAGCATATGAAGACAATTGGCCTTATAAAGCCGACTATGACATGAATGATGCCGTTATCATGTATCGCATCACTGAGATCTTAAAAGACGGTAAGGTTGTTAAGTCTACCATCGATGGTCGCCTAGCGGCTGTAGGGGCAACCTACAAAAATGGCTTTGCGATTCGCCTACCCAACCTTGCACCAAGCTCGGTAGATACCGTTAACTCATACATGAAACACAATGGCGTATTCACCGATTTAGGAATGGAAGACGGTCGTAGTGAAGCTATCTTTATCGCCGCTGAAGACTTGTCTGAGAAAGCGAATACTTCATGCGCCTTCTACCGTACAAGCAACGCTTGTAAAGAAGATGAACAGTTCGCATTCCAAATCGGTATCAACTTATCAGGCGACGGTGTGAGTACTGCGTCGTGGACAGACATGCCTTACGACCCCTTCATTTTCGCAACACCGGGCTACTATCACGGCGACAACCTACCGATGCACCCAGGACGTAGTTGGGAAGTTCACTTGCCAGACCAAGCACCAACCGAGGCCTTTGACACTGTGAACCTATTTGATTCTGGAATCGGTGTTGATGATAGCGACCCAGCAACAGGTAAATATTTCAAAACAGCAGAAAACCACCCTTGGGCACTGATTATCACGTCAACAGAAGAGTGGGAATGGCCACAAGAATACGTGGATATCGTAACTGCTTACCCAGAGTTTAAGCAGTGGGCAGAGTCAGGTGGTGACAATAACCAAACTTGGTATACATCACCAGCAGACAACCAATGTTACGAGCCATAAGGAGAGACGTCATGAGTATCAAAGATAAACAAAATCGCGAACATCATAACGTTGAGTTGAGAAGCAACCTCTCTAAGGAAAATAATATGTCTGCACAAAGCTCTTGGAACATGAAGAAAACAATGACCGTAGTTTTAGCTACAACCCCACTCCTACTTGCAGGTTGTGGTGGGGGCGGAGGTGGCGGTGGTGGCAGCACGGCTTCTCCTTCACCATCATCACCGGCGACACCTGCAACGCCAGTAACTGCGACGCCATCACCGTCTCCAGTAGCCAGTGCAGCAGCGGAACCAACTTACACTATGAGTGATTTAGTGGTACCCGATGGTTTTGATTACAGCTCTGTGGAGCAGTTTGATATCGACATCGACATCAGTAGTATTTCAACAGACCGTTCATTTGTTACCGTGTATAGCCGTTTTAGTGCTCGTGACGACTCGACATTGAAACCAGACTACTCAAGCAAAGTGATTGCAGGGTCATTAAACAATGGTGTCTTCGCCTCTAACTTCGCGAGCCCAGTCAGCCACGATTCACTTCTCGTTGAGATTTGGTTTTACGACGGACAGCCACCTCTACAAAAAGTAGTATCGAGCAGCAACTCTCAGATCGTGTGGTAATGAAAGTTTAGCTTCGAATATCAGCAACTAAAAGTGAGCAGCAATGCTCACTTTTTTGATCGTTTCAAACCAATAACACTGAAAATTATCTGATAGGCGTTCATTCACTTTATTTCGAATCTAACTTATATTTTCAAGATAACCTTCAAAGACTTACTCTCATGAAACAGTTAAAAATAGGTCTATTTATCTTAATGTGCGGTGTAGGCGTATTAGTTGCCCTTATCCATTTTCCGCTGACGTCACAGACGGGGCAACGTATTGAAGCCAAAGTGATTTCGAATACACTCACTCAATCATTAGATGGACACAGGCGTTATCTTACTGTTCAAACTCAAGACAACAGTGTATTTCGCGTATCCATTGCACCGACCACAGACTGCCCTATTGATTCTGTAGTCTCGCTTGATACATTAAGTAACCAAATCACCGGACAAAGCAGCTATCAGTTCATCCACTGTAGAGCTGCACCTTAGCCGTCGATATAACAACAGCTATAACTACAACAAGAATGGATACAATAAGAATGAATCAGCCACTCATTTCACCAGAACAACTTCAACAACGTTTGTTAGAGCAAGACAACATCATCCTCCTAGACGCCAGTATCGAATTTCAAATTCCAAGTGAGTCTGAAAAGATCAAAGGGCAAATGATTCCTGGAGCAATTCGTTTTGACTACGACAAAGACTTCAGCAACAAACATACCCTACTTCCTCACATGTTCCCTTCTGAAAAACACTTCAACACTCGTGCACGTGAAATTGGTATCAACCAAGACAGCACCATTGTGGTTTACGATAACTCGGGTACTTTCGCTTCGCCTCGCGCTTGGTGGATGTTTATGGCAATGGGACATCAGGATGTTTACATCTTAGATGGCGGCTTACCAGCATGGATTGAAGCGGGTTACGCAACAGACACATCGTACAGAGCAGAAGTCACGCCAGGTAATTTCGAAGGCAACATTCAAGACAACTACTTCGTGGATGCAAAGCAAGTCCTAAGCTATTCAGAGAGCAAGAGTGCCAATATTCTAGATGCACGCTCTCAAGCTCGTTTCGATTCAGAAGTGCCTGAGCCAAGAGCAGGATTACGCAGCGGACATATTCCAAACTCAGTTTGTCTACCATTCGCACAAGTGCTGAATAACGGTAAGTTGAAACCTCAGAGCGAGCTTGTAGAGATCTTTTCTACGTTGGACTTAACACCAACTCAACCGATGTTCTTTAGCTGTGGTTCAGGTGTGACTGCCTGCATCATTTTGTTAGCCGCTAAATTGGCGGGATACTCGGGCGAAATGGGAGTTTACGATGGCTCATGGACAGAATGGGGCGCGAACGAAAGCCTGCCTATCGCCGTAACAAACCAGTAATTCAACTTCGCTTACTGCCACTATTAGAATATACTCCGAATGCATAATGAGCTTACTCCTAACATGGGTAGGCTCTTTGTTATTATATCGTAACGGCTCTCGGCTAAACTCCCAGTAATGCACTAACAATAAACTTCGATTAATCAAACACTAACCATTATTGTTGATATGAATGTTAATTTTTTACTCAAGAATCCCGATACCTAGTCGTTACACTATTTAATCATTAGTCATTATCGATGTGTCTTACAAACTTAATACATCATATTGGCGCTCAATAGTTTGTCTCGTGCACTCTGTTCAAAGTCGTAACCAAAAAAGGCATTCCATGGCTCTATTTAAGAAAAATATCTGGTCGCTGTACGCTCTAGTCGTACTGCTCACCTTGATACTTTTCACTGTGCTAGGTGTAACAAAGTGGCAAGCCAATAGAGAAGACTTCATTGAGCAGCAGCATATCCAAGTAGAGCTGTTTTCTAGCTCTGTCAGTTCACTGCTCACAAGCCAAGAGGCACTCCTAGAAGTCGTTGGACACCAATT
Source organism: Vibrio sp. 070316B (assembly GCF_013114115.1). Classification (NCBI taxonomy): domain Bacteria; kingdom Pseudomonadati; phylum Pseudomonadota; class Gammaproteobacteria; order Vibrionales; family Vibrionaceae; genus Vibrio; species Vibrio sp. 070316B. The sequence continues at coordinate 158,090 of NZ_VTYC01000007.1, forward strand.
GGCCCAACAGTCTGACTTCACTCGTACCGCCGCTATTCAGATTCGTCCAATATTGGATAAGTTGCTTGAGACTCATCCAGCGATTGCTGCATTTGGCTTGCTTAACACACAGGGCGATTACTTATCTGTTAGCTCAAACCTCAAACTGGCAGACCAAGACAACTTACTTGAGCTTCCACAAACTCGAGACTCCTTTCTAGAAGCGCTTTCAAGTGACAGGATGGTTTTAGGGCGAACCTATTTTCAAAAGTCCCTAGATAGCCTAGTGATTCCGTTAAGAAAATCGATTTCAGTGGATGGTAATAGCATTGATGCCGTGATGACCGCGGGATTACGTTTAGATAGCACCATAGTATTTGAAAACAACGCGCATGCTGGCAGTTACAACACACTGACCTTGTTACGACAAGATAAGTACCGTCAGTTCTTTTCTAGTGACATCGAGTCTCTTGATGCTTACCTAAAACCAGTAGACAGCGACCTGCTTCAGCGCGTGAGCGTTAACTTTTCAGAGCAAGTCAGCGCTACTGTACAAGAAGCGAAAACGGGAAAAGAGACCTACTCATTTGTTGTCAGTGATAATAAATTCCACTCTCTCCTGAGCGCTAAGTACCTGCCGGATTATAAACTTTGGGTCGTTGGTCGTACCGACCTCGCACACGTCGATACCGTCTTTATCGAAGAATTTGGCATTCTTTTCATTATTTTTATTTTGATCCAGTGTGGTTTCTACATTTTGGTTAAGTCTATTGCGAAGAATGAGCAGCGCACTCGCAGCCAACTTATCTACCAAGCGAACCACGACCCTCTCACTACGCTGCCAAACCGTTTATACATGCGTAAGAACATCGATAAATGGGTGGCAAGTGAGTCAGAGCAATTCTCACTGCTGTTCATCGATATCGATAACTTTAAATGCGTCAACGATACGCACGGGCATGATTTTGGTGACAAGGTTCTTAAACAAATAGCGTTACGTTTAATGCGATTCCGCTCTCGATTGAGCCTATTGGTACGTGAATCGAGCGACGAGTTTCTGTTTTTAACTCCAATAACCAGTGAGTCTGAAATTAAACGACTCGCAGAGCGTATCATCGAGGTACTTTCTCAACCCTATGAAGTGCAAAACTCTCAATTCCTATTGGGCTGTAGCATCGGAATTGCACGTTTCCCTGAGCATGGTAAAGATCTCGATAGTCTGCTTCGCTCTGCCGACATCTCAATGTACAAAGCCAAACAGCAGCAAAACTCATACAGCATTTTCACTACGGCAATGCAAGATGCCCACCTCTACAAGATGAAAGTTGAACAGAGGCTGCGTATTGCGATTGAGAAACAGACACTGTTTATGGCTTTCCAACCTCTAGTGAGAGCAGATGAAAGCATTGATGGTGTGGAAGCTCTTGTGCGCTGGGTTGATGACGAGCTAGGTTTTGTTCCACCCGATGTGTTTATCCCCGTCGCGGAGAGCACTGGCTTAATGCATAAACTTGGCACGTTTATAATCGAGTCAAGTATTATGCAAATCGCTCATTTACATAGAACGACCGATCAAGAGATCGGGTTATCGATCAACATCTCGGTTAGGCAGTTCTCGCATAAATCGTTCTCTGAACACCTGTTATCCACGCTTGAGAAATACCAGTTCTCACCAAGCTGTTTAACGCTAGAAATCACAGAGAGCTTGTTCATCGAAGATGTTAATTTGGTTAAACCAATTTTCGAAGGCCTCAAAAAGAACCACATTAAGATCTCTCTGGATGATTTTGGTACCGGCTATTCATCATTGAGTATGTTGAAAGCACTGCCTATCGACGAGCTTAAAATCGATAAAAGCTTCATAGAGAATATTGCGATAGACCAGCAATCATTGACTATGGTGCAGAACATTATTGCTATCGGTAAGAACTTCGGAATGGTGGTATTAGCAGAAGGTGTAGAATCGAGCGAACACTTCGCGATCCTTAAAGACTGCGGTTGTGATTTGATGCAAGGCTACTACTTCTCACGCCCTATCCCATACGAAGAGTTGTGCCAATATCTTGCTCCCTCAGAGTCAATTCAAGAGCAAGCAGAGCCTATGGTTTAGTAGCTTAGCGGTGTAGTAATTCACAGATATAATAAGACTAAAAAGGGAGCCTATATTGGCTCCCTTTGGGTAGAGTCGAGTATCGTTATACACCACTCAAGACCGCAGCCCAGAGAATAAAAACACAGACAATGAAAACAAAACCCATTACGACTTAACTGTTATCACAACTCGTCGATTGCAACCTGTTGCCTTGTTGTCCGCAACCTTACAAATGGGTGCGCTTTCGCCATACGCATATTCAACGATGCGAGTTCCTTGGCGAAGATCTTCCTTTAAGTAGCTAGCGACCTGCCCCGCACGACGTGACGAAAGGGCTTTGTTGTAGCTTTCACTACCAAGACTGTCAGCGTGCCCTTCAATAAAAATCTTTGACTTATCGCCGACTAAACTTAGGTATTGTTCTAGTACTTGTTTATGACTTTCATCCAACTGATACACGTTGATTGGATAATTAAGTACTAGAGATTGTGTCGCTTTATCATAGAAACACACATCGTCTTGAGCCGCGACTTGGATCACCTCGATCTCTTTATTGAGCAGCTCATTCTTCGGTCTTTCATCACGCTCTAACAATTTACCCGTTACTTGAGTTGTCACAACATGAGAAGAGACTAACGTGGTCGATGTTATGTACTCATCGACATTGCCCAAGCAATTCGCATAGCCCATTGGAGAGAGCAACATCATAGAAATCATCACTAGGTATCTCATGTTAATCCTTAAGTTTTCCTGTTTCTTCATTAATCAAATTCAAAATATACTTGTACACATCTTCACCATCTTTGGCGTGATAAATGTTTTTCTTGCCGAAGCAGTCTCCAAAACCATCACTTGCTTGGACGCGGTAGTTAATACCAATAACACCCATTGTTACTTTTGTTTTCTCAGCTTCAGTTGGTGCATTGCTTTGGAAACGATTCCGTTTCGCTGAAATGGTTGAGCGCAGCTTTTTACATAACCCCTGATCCACTAACTTCTGTAAATAGGTCTCGTCGCTGTCACTACCATCGGATAACACAATGAACACCTGTTCAGGGTTAAGGTTGGTCGCTTTATTGGCTTCTTGTGCCGCAGCAATGATTCCATTCCAAGAAGAGGTGCCTCCACCAGCTTTCAACTGAGTGCTCATTAACTGAGCTCGAAAATTGTCATAATCCTCAGTCAGTGGAATATCGTAAAACTTGTAGTAATCATCAAAATCATTGTTTCGCTTATAAAGTCGCTCTACTTCATATCGACTCATTCCATACGATGGTTCGATGATCTCGTCATACAAGATTGGTTTATCAAACATTCGTCTCACTGTTGTCCCGGGAGAGTTTCGAGCGTAGTCATAAGCGTATTTCTTTCTCCAGGTGCTCCGATAGCCATAAGCGTTAAGCCTCACTATCTCATCGTCTTGTTTCACATGAAGAGGGTTGTACCCAAGCAAGGCGACTCTGCTTTTTTCTTCGGTATTAAACTCTTCAATGTCATCAACGACTCGCTTAATGGTTTCTTTCACGACATCTAACTTCATTTTGCCGTTCTTCCACGAGTTGCCCATAGATCCACTAAAGTCACCAATAAAGTAGACGTCTACTGGCTGAGGAAGATATTTGCGCGTCACAGCTCGGCCACTGACTGAAAATTCAGGCTTTAAATTTACGTCTTCGTATGCAATCCAAGACGTGTATTTGGCCGTCGCACTCACCACAAAGTCGCTGAACGGTGCAAGCTCACCACTTGCTTGTACACAACCATCTTTGTACTCACATTTACTGGTATACACCGCTACATCGACATCATCTGTATTATCGACAACATAACGATCAACTAAGTAGCGTGCATACTTAACGTTGTTCTCTTCATCCTCTCTAGGGCTTGCGATAAGAGCAAGGCTCGCTACCTCTGCCGCTTCCAGTAACCTGGTATGCGCAAGCATCTGTTGCGACATCTGCATCGAAAACGCCATAAAAATAACCATCATTGGTAACAGGCCGACGAACAGAATACCCGCTACTCCCTTATTTCTTTTTATTGAACGCACCTTAAACCCTCGCAAATGAATAAGAAGAGCTCACAAGACGGAAGACCTCACCGTTCGCGATACCAATCAGGTTTGTTGGGATCTCATAGCACAATGAAACCTGATACATGGGTAATCTGCGCCCTCTGGAAGTGACGGGAAGCATTTCAATCGCTTTTTCTTTGGTGATATCGCTCATATCAGGAAAATCACAACCCTGTATGTTTCCTTTGCTTAGTGTCTTTTGAACCCTTCGGTAGTTCACTTTACTTCCAGAAACAGCAGTCTCTTCGAGCCTTATCTCATCAATGCGCATTCCGAATTTGGTTTTGTCAAAGTTCGGAATCATCCGCTTCATCGAAGCCGACGCAATTGCAAAGGCGTTGTGTTCTGTTTTCCTGCAATCACCTGCGCAAATGTCCATGTTGGCGTTAAATAACTGCTTCCGCTCTGCGAAAATCGTGGTCATTGAATATGTGGCTCTGTCCAATTGGCCTTTCTTGTTAATCGCTAGCATGTGGTTCACTACAACTAAGAAAATGCCAGAAGCAAAGACAAGCACCATCGCCAGTTCAACCGCAAACGATCCTTTTTGTTTAACTTGCACAGCCTGCCCCCTGACCAATTTTGAAAGAGCACCTTTCATACTCTTGGATCGTAATAACTTCACGCTTTATCGGCATATCAGGGAACCAAATAGACACAATGGGATCGTAAGTGTATTCCAAAGCGTAAACTGCAAGTGCCATGTCTTCTGGTTCATCTTTCTTATCCGGGCACTTGTCTGCAGAGGCATAGGTGTCAGTGCATTTCAGAAAACCTTCGTAGTCTCGGAAATAGTTCACATGAATGATGACGCTACCCTCTTTAACGACGTTACTCCATAATGCTCCACCGGCTTTGTTCAACTCATCTTTGATCATTTGCCCGTAGTTAATGGATTGACTACTACTCGAGTCACCCGCTTTTTTGGTTCGCATCACTGCCGTCGTTAATGCATGGTCAGTCATACTCATAGAAAACGTCAAAATGCAGATCTCAACCCATCCGAAGACAATCGCGAGGAAAATCGGAATACCCATAGCGACTTCAACCGTCAATGCACCCTTTTGCTTTCGTTTAAACGATCTCATAAACGGACATACCTTTTCTTGGTGTAATCAACAACAAATGCTCCTTTGATATCAATGCTATTGAGAAACGCCTTGGCTTCATCCAGGTCATTGAAATCACCTATGCAGTAACGCTTCCACAGCCCATGTGTATAGGAATAGACGGAGCCATAGTTTGTTTTCAAATAATTCAAAAAGTCTGAAGGAATCGCAGTGTACGTTGCCAAAACTTGTACGCGATAAATAGGCTTTGCGTTTGGTTTAAGTTTTCTAGGATCAAGTACCGAACCGTCCACACTGTGTTTAGACGCTTGAAAGTCTTTGGTAGCATCAAGCTTGCTCACACGTGATGTTGGGGCAACAAAGCCACCTGAATTAGCTTGAGAGCCAATAAGCTGTTGTTCCATCTCTATTGTTGACTGTGTCACGGTCTTGTTCCCTCCGCTTTTAGATATTGACCTCATTAGCGCCTTGAGTTGCTTACGCGCTTGTTCATCACTATTTGAATGTTTCAAAACCTCGAGTGCGATATCTGGCCTTTGAGATTTAACTGAAGAAAGAATCAAGTTAGAACTCACTCTTTGATCATTCGGATTCGAAAGATATAAGTCATATAAAATGTCCGTCGCACCTAAATAATCAGCCTGCATTATTTTCACCACGGCAATGTTATTACCGGCCTCTCTATCAGATGCACCTTGTTTACGACTCTCTTCAAAGTGTTCGATGGCTTGGACAAACTGCTTCTGCTGAGCCAGAATTTTTCCGGTTAAAAGTTGATACTCATATTCGGTACCACCTTCGTCGCGGTATTTATTTAGCTCTTCTAGCGCGCGTTCAAAGTTCTTTTTCTGATAGTAAATACGAGCATTAGTTAGTATGTATTCCGGGTCATCAAGGTTGCTCTCGCTATAGGTATTGCGATATAGCTCCGCCGACTTGATATCCTTTAGGTCTAAATACAGGTTAACGAGTTTTACTTTATATATAGGGTCAGACTGTATGTTTGCTTTGTAGAACTCGATAAGTTTCTGCGAATCGCCGGCCCCTATGAGTAGTTGTTCTTTGGTCTCAAGTTGATTATTCACGGTTGTACAACCAGAGAGTAAAGCGAAGAGCACAGTGATAAATAAATACTTTTTAATCACATCAACATCCTTAAAATACCTGGGGCAGCAATGAGAACAACAATAGGAACCATGATAAAAGCGATCAGAGGGATGGACATTTTTGCCCCCATCTTCCCAATTCTTTCTTCCAGATCCATCATGTTCAATTCTCTAATATCGGTCGCTAGCGTTGCCAATACAGGGCCTACAGATGAACCAAACTGCAAGCTCTGCACCATGGTCATCACAAAGCTTTGCGATTCACTGGTTGGTACAAGGTCGTAAAACTCCTCTAGCGCCTTTTCCAAGCCAACAAGACGTGAGCGTTCCACCGTAACTCGAACGACGTGCGCAAGGTTGCTATCGACCGAATGAAGTTCCTTAGCTAAGTATTCCAGGCTCGATTCGATAGTCATCCCGGTATGAACACACACATTCATCAGGTCGAGTAAAAAAGGTAATCTCGAACTAATGTGTTTGATATTGGCTTTACCCCGAGCAGACACATAAGTATCGGGCGCAATAACAAACGCTAATAACGCGCCCAATAAATACAACAAAGAAAACAGTACTTCGGTTTCTCCGCTATAAAAATCAAAGCCAATAAGAATCAAGCAGATACTAAAAGGAACAATTTTAAGTAGGTAATAAGCATCAGCGAGAAAGTCACTATAAAAACCCGCGGCCACTAACTTGCGTTTAGTTTCATCTTTATTAAAACTGATTCGAGATAATATCGATTTAAATAAGTCGGTTCGTTTCTTCTCTTCGCGTGTCGAACCAATGATCTTTCGGGTTTCAATATTTGCTCTGGTGTTGTCCCAAAATCGCAAGCAGTACGTGGCAAGCACCATTGAAACTATAAATATCGCCCCCCAAATGCCCAGGGTTTTCATGTCCATTAGTTAACACCTCGCAATATCAGCCAAATGCAAAAGAACCCGAGCAACTCACTTACTAGAACGTAATAAAAAATCGGCTGACCAGCTTCTTCGAACATAACGAAGCTGTAGTTCTCTGGGCTAGTGAACTTTAAAATGATCAGGAATATTACCGGTAAGCAGGCAATAATTTTTGCCGATGCGCGCGCTTCAGAGGTCAACGCATTCTTTTTCTTCTCTACCGCCCTCGAATCAAACATGAGTCGGTTAATTTTGTTGATCACATCTTTTAGCTGACCACCTCGTGCTAGGTTGATACGGATTGTTGAAGCGAAGAAAAAATATTCTAAATAAGGGAATGTATTGCTGCTTCGTTCCAGTACGTCATCAGGGTCCTCGCCTATCAGTAAGCGTTCGGCCATAAACTTAAACTCTTTCCCTACCTCGTTATCAAGCTGCTTACCAACATATTCAAATGCATGGATAATACTTTGCCCAGAAGATATCGCCCCACTCAAAATGTTTAAGGCATCAGGAAAGTTGGTTTTAAACCGGTCCATCTGTCTCTGCTTGAGCTTGTTATAAAAAACGAAGAACAAAACGGGCTCAGCGATCATCAGGCAAACAAGGTAATCCTGTCTTAAGAAGAACTCATTGATGGCATACACCGCTGACGCAGAAACACAGACAAACAGAATAAGCTTCAGCGACATATTAGGCTGAAATACCTTGACTATCTTCTTGTAGCTTTTCCGGAATCTGGCTTTGTAGCTCTCTTCAAACTGCTGAGAATCAATAACAGATCGAACGCCCTTTACCCCTTCGAATTCAGCCTCCATCTCGATCAAGCTACTCAACTTTTTGTTTTGACGAGAGCGATGAATAAGAAAGTAGATCAGCAACGCGCTCCATGACGCAATCAGAATGAATGTCATGAGAAGATCTCCCTGACCGCTTGCTCTAGCCCGAAAAACTTAGCACGTTCATAAATGACAGAGCGGGTAGATAAGCCAGGCGTTCTAAACTCACCGACCATTTTCCCATCTTTAAAATCGGAGCTCGCCTCGTAACGAAAAATATCTTCCATCACTACGCTATCCCCTTCCATGCCGATAATTTCCGAAATATACATCACCTTACGGCTGCCATCATGAAGACGCTTTACCTGAACAATCAGGTCTACTGCACTCACGATGGTTCTGCGTATTGCAGATATCGGCAGGCTCGCGGTTGCCATCATCACCATGCTTTCAGTACGAGCAATCGCGTCGCGTGGCGTATTGGCGTGCAATGTCGACATAGACCCATCATGGCCAGTATTCATTGCTTGAAGCATCTCGAACGCTTCTCCGCCACGACACTCACCCACAATGATTCTGTCTGGGCGCATACGAAGAGCGTTGATCACGAGATCGCGCGCAGTAATTTCTCCCGTACCTTCAACACTGGCTTGTCGAGTTTCAAGCCTAACGATATGCGGTTTTTGAAGCTGCAATTCGGCAGCATCTTCTATGGTAACGATACGTTCGCCTTCACCGATGAAACCAGATAACGCATTGAGTAGCGTTGTTTTACCTGAACCTGTACCACCAGAGATCAATATGTTGCATTTACAGTGGCTAGCAATCGACAATAGCTTTGCCATCTCAACAGACATAGCACCAAACTCTGCAAGATTCTCGAGCTTAATTTTCTGCTCTTTGAACTTACGAATAGAAATGGAAGTACCATCAATCGCCAGCGGAGGTATTACGATGTTGACACGGCTACCATCCATTAAACGTGCGTCACAAAGTGGCTTAGATTCATCAATACGACGCCCTACGTTAGAGGCGATCCGCTTAGCTATAGTGTTTAACTGCTTTTCGTTAACAAATTGAATCGGCGACTGTTCTACCTTGCCATTGATTTCAATGAAAATATCCGAAGGCCCGTTGATCATAATATCCGAGATATCATCGTTATCGACTAAGGCTTGCAGTGGTCCCAAGCCTTTCAGTTCATCAAGCAGTGCCTTAACCAAATCAACCCGTTTCAAGGAGCTGACTTGCAACTGCTTCTTATCGATCAAGATATTCACAGAGTCTTTAAGCTGGTCTTCGAGCTCTTGATTACTGATTTCGACGAGTGTCGCCGCATCCAACGCATCGAAAATTTCATCGCGAAGTTGAATGTAGATTTCTTTTAATTGATTCATTTTCTAAACAAACTAAAGCGTGATTTAGGTTTAATTTTCTTACCCGTCAATGTCGCGACCATACTCAGCACAGCGGACGAGGACTTGGATTTAAGCAACTCATTGATACCTTGCTGGACCACCATCTTCTCAAGCGACGGTTCATACATGAAGTCAATGCTGTCTTTGGCTTTGATCCGCTCTTTAGCGCTAGCAAGCGTCACCATAAAGTCCTTTGCTGGCCTATTTAAATTGAAAATGATTTGGTGTTCAGATTTACCTATCTTTTTCTTCAAAGAGTTATAGGAGCGCAATGAAGACACCGACGGTTCACAAACAATAAAGATGCGATGGTACTTATCTGACAATTCCTGATCGTGCATCTCTTCGTAACAAGACAGCGGCGCTGAATCGATAATAAAGTTATATTGATCAATCAGTTGATTAGAAAGGTTGTAAAGCGTTGACGCGTGATCAGAGAGGCAAGCGACGTTCTTCTCTAACACCAAATAATCAAGCTTGTCTTTCACCGGATGTACGTAGGTCTTGGCGATGGCACTGTCGATATCAATTTGATTCAAATCGATACTGTTGTGTTTGGCTTTTAATCCTTTCACACCAATATAAATGTCGCTATTCAAAGCCCCTGAGTCATGATCGACCAAAAGCGTTTTTAAATTCGCTTGTTCAGCCAAAGAGTGAGCCAAGACTGAACTAACACACGAAACACCAATTCCACCCTTTGTTCCGAGTACTAAAATACGCTTAGCAACACGCGTTTTTTTAACGGTGCTTTCCCCCTCTTGCGTCGACTTAATTGCCGCAAGTAACGCATCAAGTTCAGAATCCCACAGCACATATGTCGCACCTAAAGCGTGCACTTGGTTACGCAGCTTTATCGAGTCAACATCACATAGAACGAGTAAAGAGATGTTCACATCCAGTCGAACCGAAATCTCTGAGACTTGCTCTATTACGTTTGGTGCACTGCGAAGGTCCAATACAACATGGTTCAACTTGATGTTTGACTGATTCCAAGCGCCGTCCAAATCAATATCAGTCACTTCAAGAGGTTTGGGAAAGCCTTCGATTGCGTAAAGATCTTGGATCGATTCAGTTAACGTGCTGTCGTCAGAAACAACCAAGTCTGTCGCTTGAACCGACGATTTCATTTTCGACGACGAGTTACGAAATAAAATATCTAAGTCCATCGCTACTTCGCCTTTTTGATTGGGTTAACCAAACTAATGTTGCGGTTGTGCTCAACACTACAGCCAAATTGGTAGTCTTCACGTTTCGAAAACACCATCACGCCACAGTCACTGCTTTTAATGCGGACGTATCGCCCTATGATCAGGATATTTTTCTGCTGATCGTCAGCGGCAAGTTCGACTTTGTATCTGTCTTTGGCAATCGACTCCGATTTAAACCTGTCTCGTAACTTAGCCACGAACTCACTCGCATCTGGTTTGTATTTGACGTAGAACGTTGACTTAGGCTCTCTTGCATTAAGCTCTCGAATAAAAGCCACAGAGCGTGACATTGAATCTTCGCTGCTCGTCGTATCAAACTCGAAGCGTTCTTCTAGCTGCTCAATAATACTGGTGTTCGTGCTATCAACATGTGTACAAGCTGAGGCAAGCAGTGCTAGTAGAGTAATAGCGATCCATTTCATCAGTTGAACCCTCCTTGGTTAATTGTGTTTTCTAGCTCTGGCTCATCAAGTTCAGAAAGGTCGATTCTCAGGAGTCGTTCAAGGTCGCTGGTACGCCTAAAGCTCGGCAGCTTGACCTGCTCTTGCTCAACTGGATCGACTAAATTAACTGTAGCGACGATAATGAGTTCAGTTTTAGAGCGGTTAGTAGAGGTGTGACTAAACAGTGCACCCAAGATTGGGATGTCCCCCAAAATTGGAATCTTGGTTAACGATTCGCGCTCTTCTGATGTCAGTAATCCAGCGAGTACAAAGCTTTGTCCATCTTTCAAATGGACCGTGGTTTGGGCTCTTCTGGTGCGTAACGAAGGCACGGAAATAAGCCCTGTAGTGGTCTTGTTTGATTCATCAATTGAACTCACTTCAGGTATCAAGGTTAAGCGGATGTTCTCTGTATCCGTGACCTTCGCCACCATCGCCAATTTAACACCATACTCTTTATAGGAGATGGTAATGCCGTCTTCGTCTCGCACCGCGATTGGGATTTCACCACCCGCTAAGAAGCTAGCCTGTTCGCCAGAAATAACGGATAGATTTGGCTCTGCCAGTACGCGCCCAATCTTGTCATCACCGCTCGCAGAAATAACAGCAACAATATCTTGAGCAGTAAAGTCGAGCAGCTTATTAACAAAAGTACCTGGCTCACCGCTGTCACTATAAGTCACACCCAATTCTGTTAAAAATGAACTCGAGACTTCCGCAACCGTTAGTTTTACGTTGATCTGCTCGGTAGTAAGCACTTTCAAGTTATTAATCACTTGGTCGTAGTTATATTGTGCGGTGTACTCGAGTTCGTCTAGCGCTTCGCCGTCTCCATCTTTGAGTTCGTAAGCGGCACGACGACGTTCTTTATTAAGCATTTCACCAACAAGGCGATTAATCTTCTGTTTAATCTCTTCGCTGCCAACAATGCCATCGAGTACAACTTGATCACCGACATTGGAAACCACTACGTTTTCATCAGGGAATCGCGCGATTAGCGTCTGCTTTAGTAGCCTTAAGCTTTGATTCACCACCAATTCAGCATTGTAAATTTCGTTTCCTCCACGATCATAAACAATCACTGAGGTAGTGCCTTGGCCAACGCCATAAACGACAACCTTGTTTTCATCAATAATTTTATAGTCAGCGATCTCTTGGTTCGCTACAAATACTGTCGATATCTGTCTCTTTAAATTAATGGTCTTCGCCGCACCTTGATCTAAGTTCATCAATTCAGATGCGAGCAATGGGCAAGAGAGAATTGCAGACAATAGCAAGGCTATATGTTGTTTGTTTAAATTCATGTTAGTCCTTACCACGTAGTTCTCTGACACCAAACTGTGTTTCTAATAAGTCACTACTGCGAATAGATAAATAACGGTTTTCAATTTCTGAAGGAATGATATTTACATCCCCAATTTTTTGAGCCATTTCGAGTTTCAATACACTGCGCATATTTAGAGCAATAACTAAGCTGTATTTTTTATCTTCAGCATCTTGTGAGTCGGTATCTTCGCTACCTTTAATCACCTGTAATACTCGCGCTCCACTAATAATGACTCGACTGACCAAATCACCGATGTCTCCATATCCACTCTCTACGAGGTTTGATTTTGAAGATGTAGTAGAAACAAAGCTCACTTTATCGCCAGGAGTGAGGGTCGATGTTTGTACAACCCCAATGCCCGTTACTTCATAAAAATAAGGTAATTCACCATCATTAAGCGACAGATACATATAATCTCGGTCGCCCGGGTTTGAAATCATCTCTTGTGTTAAATAAGTACCTTCCCTGATGTCTTCTTTAAAAAGAGCCCCAGGTTGAACAACGATGTCTTTTTCTAAGGTATAGTAATAGCCGTCTAAGTCCGATATATGGACAAACTTCTTCTCGTAAAAATTGGGAGTCAAGGGTTGAGAGCGTTTGATCTCTTTTTGAGCGACTAAAATACTCACTTTGGGTTCTTCTTTTTTCTGGACTTGTTGTGGCTCTTCGTCCGATGAAATATAGTTGCTGTTGATATATATCAATGTTGAAAAAATAGAGAAAGCGATAAGAAGGAGAATGATAATTCTGTTCATATTAAGCCTAAAATAGGGGCCAAAGCCCCTTAATATATTATTCTTAGTGGCCGTTTATTTGCCTGTAGTCGCAGTAGTCAAGTTGGTTGTAACCTTGGTCAAGGCACCAGTAATTGCATTTTTAAGCGCATCAGTTTGAAATGCAGCAAGTACTAAAGCTGACATTACAACAGCAATAATTGCATATTCCACCGCAGTAACACCGCGAATATCATCTTCGAACTTCATTTTTAGTTCAGCTAGTTTTGCTAAAGTTTTGTAGTACATAGTAATCCTCTAAAAAGTATATCGACCATTGGTCTTATTGAAATTGCGAAATGAAAGTTACCGGATTGAAAAATATACATCCAATTAATAGTTATTATGATCGCATAACAGAATCTTATTTAAGAAATAGATAAACTATTTTTATGAC